>JAEZFY010000171.1 GCA_023417265.1 Actinomycetes bacterium
CGGTGCAGCCCGCCATCTCTGCTCGGCGTTGCCGTCCGACCTGCGCCAGCTCGTCGAGGACTACCTGCTGGGCCGCGGCGAGGACCCGGACAGGATTGGCAAGGTCGAGTTCCTCGAGCGCGTCGGACAGGACCTCGGGATGGCGGGACCGAACGAGATCGAGAAGGTCGCCAAGGCGGTGTTCAAGCACGTGGAGGACCACCTCCCCGCCAGCATCTTCAAGCACGTCTCGATGCAGCTGCCGCGCGAGCTGTCCGATCTCTGGGCGCTGCCTTACTGAGTGAGCAAGCCAGCGCCCTATCGCGCGGCGATCGCCAACCTCTCGGCTGCGGGCGGCAAGCGTTTGCGCCCGGCGTTCCTGCTGTGGGGTCACACCATCGCGGGTGGCGAACCGCATGCCCGCCCGGCCCTCCACGCCGCCGCCGCGGTCGAGCTGCTGCACACGTTCGCCCTGCTGCACGACGACGTCATGGATCGTTCGGCGGTGCGCCGCGGGCTCCCGACGGCACAGCACTCGCTGGCCGGGGACCACGGCCAGCACCTCGGCGATCCGGCTTGGTTCGGGGTGTGCGCGGCGATCCTCGCCGGCGACCTCGCCCACGTGTGGGCCGACGCGATGTTCGACCGGATCGACGATGAGCCGGTCGAGCGGGGTGCCGCCCGGGCGGCGCGCCGGCTGTACACGACGCTGCGGTCCGAGGTGATCGCCGGGCAGTACCTGGACGTGCGCACGGGATGCGATCCGCGTGCCGACGAGAGCGACGCGGCGCGGATCGCACTGCTCAAGTCGGCCCGCTACACCGCCACCCGTCCACTCCAGATCGGGGCCGCCCTCGCCGGCGGGTCGGACGCGCTGCTCGACCTCTTGACCGTCTACGGCGACGCGGCCGGGACGGCGTTCCAGCTGCGCGACGACGTGCTCGGCGTGTTCGGCGAGGAGCACGTCACCGGCAAGAGCGCCGCCGACGACCTGCGCGAAGGCAAGCGCACGCTGCTCGTGCTGCGCGCCCTGCGGCTCGCCGACCGGCCCGGCCGCGAGCTGCTCGCCGGCGCGCTCGGGCAGGCCGATCTCGACGCCGCCACGGTCGCCCGCTGCCGTGACGTGATCGCCGCCTCCGGCGCGCTCGCCTCGATCGAGCTGGCGATCGACATGCACCTCGAACGGGCCGTCACCGCGGCCGCAGCTGTCGACGGCCCCGCCGCGGCGGCCCTCACCCAGCTCGCCCTCGCGTCGGCCCGGCGGGACCACTGATGGCGCGCGTCGCGATCATCGGGGCCGGTCTCGGCGGCCTGTCGGCGGCGTGCCATCTCGTCGGGGCCGGACACGACGTCGTCGTGCTCGAACGCGGCCACCAGCCCGGCGGGCGCGCCGGCTCGCTCGAGCTCGACGGGTACCGCTTCGACACGGGCCCGACCGTGCTGACGATGCCCGAGCTGTTCGAGCGCTGCTTCCAGGCGGTCGGCGTCGAGATGGCCGACCTGCTGACCGTGACACCGATCGATCCGATCTACCGGGCGTCGTTCGCCGACGGTTCCGAGATCAACGTCCGCCGTGGGCTCGAACCGATGGCCGACGAGATCCGCACGGCCTGCGGCCCCGCCGAAGCCGACGCGTTCCGCCGCTTCGCCACCTGGTTGGGCGAGCTCTACCGGCTCGAGATGGACCCGTTCATCGCCCGCAACTACGACTCGCCACTCGACCTGGTACGGCCGCTGTCGCCGGCCTTGGCGTTGCTGCGCCACGGCGGGTTCCGCCGGCTCGGCCCCACCGTCGCCAAGTACTTCGCCGACGAGCGCCTGCAGCGCCTGTTCAGCTTCCAAGCCCTGTACGCCGGCCTGGCGCCGCAGCGCGCGTTCGCCCTGTACGCCGTGATCACCTACATGGACACCGTCGGTGGGGTGGTCACCACCGGCGGCGGTGTCGAGGCCCTCCCGCGCGCGCTCGCCGAGGCCGCCCGGCGGGGCGGCGCGGAGATCCGCTACGGCGCCGACGTCGAACGGATCGTCACCACCCGCCCAGACGGCGGCCCCGTCACCGGCGTGCGCCTCGCCGACGGCGAGTTCGTGGTGGCCGACGCGGTGGTGTGCAACGCCGACATGCCCGACGCCTACGCCCGCCTGCTCCCGCAGGTGACCGCGCCCCGCGCCGTGCGGCACGGGCGCTACTCGCCGTCGGCGGTGGTGTGGCACGTCGGTGCCCGCGGTGCGCTGCCCGACCGGGTCGCCCACCACAACATCCACTTCGGGCACGAGTGGGCCGGTGCCTTCCGGACGCTGCTCGATGAGGGGCGCCGCATGCCCGATCCGTCACTGCTGGTGTCCGTGCGCTCGCTCGACGACCCCGCCGCGGCGCCGCCCGGTGGGCACTCGATGTACGTGCTCGAACCGGTTCCCAACCTGACCGCCCCGATCGACTGGGGGCGCGAACGCGAGCGGGTCCGCGCCGACCTCGGCGAGGCGCTCGCCCGCTACGGCTATCCGACCGACATCGAGGTCGAAGCGCTGCACGACCCCACCGATTGGCAGCGTCAGGGCCTCGCCCACGGAACCCCGTTCTCGCTGGCTCACACGTTCGCCCAAACCGGGCCGTTCCGGCCCGCCAACCTCACCCGCCGGGTGCCCGGCCTCGTGTTCGTCGGTTCGAGCACCGTGCCCGGAGTCGGCGTACCGATGGTGCTCGTGAGCGGCGAGCTGGCCGCCCAGCGGGTCGCCACGATGGAGGCTGCGGCATGACCGGCCTGGACGAGTCGTACGACGTGTGGCGGCGGCTAGCCCCCCCGCACGGCCCCCCGTACTTCATGGCGGCGGCCCTGCTGCCGGCCGACCGGCGTCGCCACGTGTGGGCGCTGTACGCGCTCGCCCGCGTGGCCGACGACATCGTCGACCAGCGCCCCGACGCCACACCGGCCGCACGCGAAGCGGCGCTGGAAACGTTCCGCCAGCGCTTCTTCGGCGACCTCGACCGTGGCGAGTCCACCCACCCGGTGCTCGCCGCCGTCGTCGCCACCGTCGCCGAGTTGCGGATCGACCGAGCCTGCTTCGACGCCTTCTTCCGGTCGATGGCGATGGATGTCGCGGTCACCGAGTACCACACGTGGCACGACCTGCTCGTGTACATGCACGGATCGGCCGCCGTGATCGGCGAGATGATGCTGCCGGTCCTCGCACCACGCAGCCCGGCCGCCGTGCAGCCCGCCCGCGATCTCGGTCTCGCGTTCCAGCTCACGAACTTCTTGCGCGACATCGGCGAAGACCTCGACCGCGGCCGCGTGTACGTGCCCCGCGCCGATCTCGACCGGTTCGGATGCGACCCCTCCGCCCGGCGCGTCGACGACGCCTGGCGCGCGTTGATGCGGTTCGAGATCGAACGCGCCCGCGAGCTGTATCGCAGCGCCGACACCGGTGTGGCCTTGCTCCCGCCCGCTTCGGCACGGTGCGTTGCCGCCGCGCGCACGCTCTACGCGCAGATCCTCGACCGCATCGAGGCGGCCGACTACGACGTCTTCACGCAGCGCGCCCGTGTGCCGCTGTGGCGCAAGTTGGTCACGGTCGGCGCCTCGGTGACGCCCGTCGCGCGCCCCGCGATCCGACCGGCATGATCGGGCCGGCCCTGTGCGTGGCCGGGCTTGCCGCCGGCGCCGCGGCGATGGCGCGCCCGCGCCGCCTCGAGCGTGCCCAACCGTGGCACGGCAACCCGCTCGTGAGCGTCGTGATCCCCGCCCGCAACGAAGCCGCGGCACTGCCGGCACTGCTCGGTTCGCTGGCGCGGCTGCGCACCGGCGTCCATGAAATTCTTGTCGTCGACGACAACTCCACCGACGACACGGCGGCCGTCGCCGCCGCACACGGCGCCCAGGTCGTGCGCCTGGACGGCGAACCGCCCGCCGGGTGGACCGGCAAGAACCGGGCGTGCGGGCGCGGCGGGGCCGTGGCCTCCGGCTCGCTGTTGCTGTTCCTCGATGCCGACGTGACGCTCGCCGACGACGCCGTCGAGCGGCTGCTGGCGGCCCATACGCGACACGGCGGGCTCGTGTCGGTGCAACCGTTCCATGCCGTCGAGGCGCCCTACGAAGAGCTCTCGGCGGGGCCCAATCTGGTGTCGTTGATGGGCTCCGGGGTCTGCGCCGCGTGGCCCGCATCGCCCACCCGACCAGCGGCGTTCGGGCCATGCCTGCTCACCTCGGCGGCCGACTACGGCACCGTCGGCGGCCATGCCGCGGTACGCGGCGACGTCGTCGAGGACCTCGCCCTCGCCCGCCGGTACGCAGCCGCCGGGCTCCCCGTCAACGTGTTCCTCGGCAGCCGGACCGTGTCGTTCCGCATGTACCCACGCGGCGTCACCCAGTTGGTACACGGTTGGACGAAGAACCTCGCCGCCGGTTCCAGCGCGGCCCAGCCGCTCGCGCTGGCGGCCGCCGTGGCGTGGTTGACGACGGCCCTCGCGATCGGCGTGCACGGCGTGCGCACGCTCGTCGGGTGGCGTGGGGTCACGCTCCCTGAGGCGGCCCTGGCCGGTGCCGGCTGGGTGGCCGTAGCAGCCCAGATGCACTGGTGGCTGCGCCGAATCGGCAGCTTCCGGCCGGCCACGGCGTGGCTCCATCCGCTGCCGCTGTGGGCGTTTGTCATCCTGTTCGTGCGCTCGTTGTGGCTGACCGCGTTCCGCCGGCGCGTGCGCTGGAGCGACCGCCCGATCGACCTGCGCCGCGCCGCTCGGTAACCCCGTGCCGCTGATCACGCTCGCCCCCGCGGTCGCCGTCGCCGTCAACATCGCCGCGTGGGGTGTGTGCCATGCCGCCACCGGCTACGCCGCCCACCGCGTGCCGCGGCACCGCCTGGAGCGCGACGTCGGGATCCTGAAGCGGCGCCGCTTCGAGCACGACGGGCGCTGGTACGAGCGGCTCCGCATCCGGCGCTGGAAGGACGCACTCCCCGAGGCCGGGGCGCTGTTCGCCGGGGGCGTGTCCAAACGGCATCTCGTCACGGACCGCTCCGCCGGGGAACCGAGGCGGGCCCGGCTGGAACGTTTCGCCGTCGAGACCCGACGGGCCGAGTGGGGGCACTGGGCGGCGGCCGGCTGCGGCCCGCTGTTCGCGCTCTGGAACACCCCCGCGATCGCTGTGGTGATGGTGGTGTACGGCTTCGTGGTCAACGCGCCGTTCATCGCGATCCAGCGCTACAACCGCTGGCGCATCGGCCGAGTGCTCGATCGCACCAGCGGATCGTCGTCGTGACCGCGCTGCTCCGCCCCGGCGCGCCGCGTGCGTGACACCACGGGCAGCAGCATGCCGTACGGCTCGCCACCGTCGGCGTGATGCGCCCGGTGCGATTCGCGCAGCCAGCGCAGGTAGCGCGTCTCGGGCACTCGCACCGGCAGCCGCCGGTGGATGAAGAGTTCGTGGACGACCAGGTAGGCCACGCCATAGGACGTGATCCCCGCGGCCGCCCACCACGCCCACGCCGGGAACCAGCCCGCCGCGGCAAACGCGAAGGCGGCGACACCGACGACGGCGAACACGGCCGGGAACAGGTCGTTGCGTTCGAAGCGCCCGGCCGGCGGCGCGTGATGGCTGGCGTGCCAGGCGATGCCGCGCCGCCCGTGCATCACCCAGCGGTGGAGCGCGTAGCTGACACCTTCCATGGCCACGAAGGCGACCAGGGCGACGACGATCACGCGCGTTCACCGCGGGCGCCGGCGCGCTCCCAACACAGCAACACGAGGGTCAGCATTGCGAACGCGTAGGCGAACTCCTCGGCCAGAATGTCCCACACCGGCCGCCAACCGCTGACGTCGTCAGGGTTGTAGATGACGATCGGCGCGGAGAGTTTGGTGAGCCAACCGTCGACCGGGATCATGAACGCGAACACGATCGCCATCGCCAGCCAGTAGGCCCTGCTGCGCAGCAACCCCGTGCGCCACACGAGCAGTTCGAGTGCGAGCACCGCCGCGGCGGCGAGCAGCGCCAGGGTCGGATAGATCGGCATCACGCAGCCTCCGCCGCCACCTGGGGCGCGGGCGCGCGGCGGGCCCCGAGGATCACGCGCACGGCCTCCAGGGTCAGCAGCGCGCACAACGGCACGACCGCAAAGAACACGAGTTCCTCGATCACCATCCCGCCGGGCAACGTCCAGCCGATCGTGTACTGCTCCGAAAAGCTCCACGTGCCGGTGCGGGTCGCCCACAGATCCCAGGCGACGAACCCGACGAACGTCGGGGCGATCGCCTTGGCGGTGCGTGCCGGCTGGCGCCAGACGCGGGCCCCGAGCACGAACTCGAGTGGCAGGGTCACGGCCACGCAGGCGCCCATCAGGGCGAGGTATTGGAAGCGATCCATCACCCCGTTCCTACGTTGCGGACCAGCTCGTCGGAGGCGCGCCGCCCGAAGAAGTCTTCCGGACGATTTTCCGCGCCGGTCGGGTTGGGCGTGGGCCGTTGCGGTGCGACACTCGGCACCGCGTTGGTCCACAGCGCTTGCGATGACTTCCAGGAGCCGCCGTGTGCGAACTGACGCAAACCGATGACGAAACGACGCTGCCGGCGCTGCGGGTGGAGATCTACGCCGAGCAGGACCACGTCGTGGTCGCCGTGCGCGACGAAGTCGACATGGTCAACGCCGAGCAGCTCCCGGCGATCGTGGTCGCCGCTGCCAGCGGTCACCGCACCGTGCTGATCGATCTGGCCGACGTCACGTTCGTCGACTCGTCCGGATTGCGGGCGTTGCTCATGTGCGAGGCGGCACTCGCTCGCGACGGTGTGGCGGTGCGCATCGTCAATCCCGCCGAGCAAGCCCGGCGGGTGCTCGAGATCGCCGGGCTCGCCTACTTGCTCGCGTGATAGCGGCGTCGGGTCGGCGGGTATAGCCCGGCATGCCCACCGATCCCGATCGCCCTGGCGAACCTGGCGACGACGAACGCCACGACCTTCCGTCCGATCCCGAGGCGCCCGGCACGTACGTCGACGACGACACCGCGGCCGACGTGGCTGAACCGAACGAACCCGGCTGACACGCCACGAACGGGGGGCGATCGCCCGCCGCGCGTCAGTGGTCGTGCTCGTCGGCGTCGGCCTCCTCCTTGGTGGCGTGCACCGTGCCGTGCGGGTGCTCGGGCGGGCCGTAGATCGCGTACACCTTGAGGGGTTCGTCGCCGATGTTGGTGACGTTGTGCCACGTGCCGGCCGGTACCAGGATCACCCAGTCGTCGGCGACCTCGCGGTCGAACGAGAGGTCGTCCTCGGCCGGGCCCATCTGCACGCGAGCGCGGCCGGCTTCGATGCGCAGGAACTGGTCGCCGTGCTGGTGGACTTCGAGCCCGATGTCGTGGCCCGGTTCGATGCACATCAGCGTCATCTGAATGTTGCGGCCGGTCCACCGTGTGGTGCGGTAGTTCGTGTTGGCGAGGGTCTCGGATTCGATGTCGGTGACGAACGGCTGGGCGCCCTCGTCGGCCGGCGTGGTGGTGCTCATGCGATGTCCTCTCGTCGGGTACGGGGTGACGTGAGCTTCGCGCGGACCAGGCCACGCCGGTGGTACGCACTTCGGTAAGGTGCCGCAGATGCGGCGGGGAGGCGGCGCGGGGGCGTGATGGGGCGGACGACGTGACAGGAACAAGGTCGTGACCGGAACGATCTCGACGGCTGCTGCGCGAGTGCTCGACGAGGTCGACGCAGCGGCCGACGAGTTGCTCGCCGACGTGGTGGCGGCCGTGCAGGTGCCGAGTGTCAGCGGGAGTGATGCCGAGAACGACGCCCAAGCCCACATGGCGCGCGTGTTCGCCCACGGAGGGCTCGACGTCGACCACTGGCAGATCGACCTCGATCGGCTCCGCGCCCACGCCGACTTTCCGGGGATGGAGGTCGCCCGGGCCGAGGCGTGGGGCCTCGTCGGGCGCTTGCCAGGCACCGGCGACGGTGCCGCGCTGATGCTCAACGGCCACGTCGACGTCGTGCCGATCGGCGATCCCGAGGCGTGGACCGCGGCACCGTTCGCCGGCGACGTGCGCGACGGCGCCGTCTACGGCCGCGGGGCGGGCGACATGAAGGCCGGGTTGCTCGCTGCCCAATGGGCGGTGCAGGCGATACGGCGCGCGCAGGTGCGCCTGCGCGGCGACGTCGTCCTGGCCTCGGTGCAGGGCGAAGAAGACGGCGGGCTCGGCACGTTCGCCCTGCTCGACCGGGGCTGGCGCGCCGACGCGTGCGTGATCCCGGAACCCACCGGACTCGACCTGGTGCCCGCCAACGCCGGTGCGCTGACGTTCCGGCTGGTCGTGCGCGGCCACGCCACGCACGCCTCCCGGCGTACCGACGGGGTCAGCGCGATCGAGATGTTCTGGCCGGTGTGGCGGGCGCTGGCTGATCTCGAACAGCGCCGCCACGCGCACGTCGACCCGATGGCCCAGCGCTGGCGGCTGGCCCACCCGTTGTCGATCGGCACGCTCCACGCCGGCGACTGGGCGTCGTCGGTGCCCGACCTGCTGGTTGCCGAGGGTCGGCTCGGCGTCGCCCTCGACGAGCGCGTCGACACCGCCCGGGCCGCGCTCGAGCAGGCGATCGCCGAGGTCAACGCCAGCGACCCGTGGCTGCGCGCCCACCCGGTGGAACTCGAGTGGTGGGGCGGGCAGTTCGCCTCCGGCCGGCTCCCGGCCGACAGCGATCTCGGCGAACGCGTCAGCGCCGCCCACGCGGTGGCTACCGCGGGGCGGCAACTCGACACGTGGGCGGCGCCCTACGGGAGTGATCTGCGTCTGCTCACCGGGCTGGGCGGGATTCCCACCCTGCAGTACGGTCCGGGCGACGCGGCCCTCGCCCACGGGCCGGACGAGCGTGTGCCGCTGGCCGAGGTCGTGGCGACGGCACGCACACTGGCGCTGTTGGCGCTCGACGTGTGCGGCGTCGCCTGACCACCGGCACCCACCGGCAACGGTCAGCTGGCGTCGGTGCGAATCGCCGACACTTCGAACTCGAGCGTGACCTTCTCGCTGACGAGCACGCCACCGGCCTCGAGCGCGGCGTTCCAGTTCACGCCCCAGTCCTTACGGTTGATGGTGGTCTTGCCCTCGAACCCGATGCGGTGGTTGCCGAACGGGTCGACTGCTGCGCCGGTGTACTCGAACTCGATCGTGACCGGCTTGGTGACGCCCTTGATCGTCAGGTCGCCGGTGACGGTGAACTCGTCGTCGTCGGTCTGCTCGACGGCGGTCGACACGAACGTGATCTCCGGGTAGTTCTCCATGTCGAAGAAGTCGTTCGACTTCAGATGCCCGTCGCGGTCGGCGTTGCGGGTGTCGATGCTGGCCGCCTGGATCGTCAGCTGCAGGTGCGAGTTGGCGAGGTTGTCGGCGTCGACCACGCCCGAACCGGCGAACTCGTTGAACGAGCCGCGGACCTTGGTGACCATCGCGTGTCGGGCGACGAAGCCGATCCGGCTGTGCGAGGCATCGATCGCGTAGGTGCCAGCGGGAATCGTGGTGGTGCTCATGGTGTTCCTCCTGCGGAGATTGGGGGTACGAACGTACTTCGGTTCGGGGGTGCGGGTTCACATCAGTAGTTGATGCGTCAACGAATGTAGTCGACATATCAACTAATTGCAACTACGCTGTGGTCATGCGCGCACAACCGACCCGCTGGCTGGATCCGCACGAGCAGCAGGCGTGGCGGTCGCTGCAGTTCATGAACATGCGTCTCGAGGGCGAGTTGGCCCGGCGCCTCGCGGCGAGTTCCGAACTCACCTACCCCGAGTACCTCGTCCTCGTCGCCCTCACCGATCGCCCCGACGGGCGGCTGCGCCTGTTCGAGCTCGCCGAAGAGCTGGGCTGGGAGAAGTCGCGGCTCTCCCACCAGGTGGCGCGGATGACCACCCGCGGCCTGGTCGCCAAGGAGCGTTGCGAGAACGACCGCCGCGGGGCGTTCGTGGTCGTCACCGAACGCGGCCAGCGCGAAATCGCAGCGGCGGCCCCCGACCACGTCGCGGCGGTGCGCAGCTTGTTCGTCGAACGTCTCTCGCGGCCGCAACTCGACGCCGTCGGCGAGGCGGCCAGTGCCGTGCTCGCCGGCTTCGATGCGGCGTCCATCGCCGTCGGCGAGGCGCCCGCGGCGCGCCTCGACGATCGCGACCTCGGCGGCGAAGCCCCGTGCTTGGCGCACCTGTTCGACACGGATCCCGACGCGGGCGACAGCGACACGGTCGCCACCGCCGTGGCGGCCGGGGCTGCGGTCGTCGTCGACGCCCACCGTGTCGGCGAGGGCGATGGTGACGGCGTGGCATGGAGTCTGCCGCACGGCGGCGATCTCGACGCCAACCTCGTCCGCCTGCATCCCGGTGGGGCCATCGGCGAGCACGTCAACGGCGCGGTCGATGTGGCGATCTCAGTGGTTGCCGGCGGGGGGCGCCTGCTCGTCGACGGCGAACCACACGGCTTGGCGGCGGGAACGTTCGCCCACGTGCCGCGGGGCCACCGCCGGGCGATCGACGCCGGGCCTGACGGGCTCGTCTACCTGAGCATCCATCGCCGCCGCGAAGCACTGGCGATCGGCGCCAAGCCGGGCGGTGACCGGTGAGCCCCGAGCCGCCCCGCCACCCGCACGTGGCCGCCGCGCTGTTGATGATCGCGGTCGTCCTCTTCCTCGTCTTGGCATCGCTCGCCGCCGTTCGGTGAACGACGGTCGCTACGGTCCGAGCATGAGCGAGAACGGCTGGCTGCGGATGATCGCCGACAACCCGGGACACTCCGCCTGGTACATCGAGCGCTTCCGGACGATGGCCGCGGCCGGCCACGACCTCGACGGTGAAGCCCGCTTCGTCGACGCGATGGTGCCGCGCGGTGCGCGCGTCCTCGACGCCGGCTGCGGTCCGGGGCGGCTCGGCGGGCGCCTCCACGACCTCGGCCATCACGTGGTCGGCGTCGACCTCGACCCTGCCCTGATCGCCGCCGCCGAAGCCGATCATCCCGGACCGGCGTGGCTCGCACGCGACCTCGCCGAGCTCGATCTCCCCGCCGATGGCATCGCCGAACCGTTCGACGTCATCGTCTCGGCCGGCAACGTGATGACGTTCCTCGCTCCCGACTCGCGCCGGACGGTGCTCGCCCGGCTCGCCGCGCACCTCGCCGCCGAGGGCCGGCTGGTGGTCGGGTTCGGTGCCGGGCGCGGCTACCCGTTCGACGAGTTCTTCGACGACGCCGCAACCGCCGGGCTCACGGCGTCGGTCACGCTCGCCACGTGGGATCTGCGACCGTTCAGCCCGGCGGCCGACTTCGTCGTGGCGATCCTCGACACGGCCGAGCGCGGGACGTGACCCATGTCATGCAATACGCGCAGCCGTCTCGCGGTTGAAGCATGTGTCGGGAGGGAAGGCTTCCCGCACGAGGAGGAATCATCGTGAAGGTCATGGACGCAGCACAGACGATCGGCTTGACGGCACCCAATGGTGAGGTCACCGGCACGATCGACGAGCTCAAGGTGCTCGATGTGCTGACGCGTCTGGCCGAGTCCGACCCGGGCAACCGCGACCTGTACGCCTCCGCCGCCGCCCAGGTGCGCGGCAGCCGTTCGGCAGGTGTTGAACTGGTCGACGACCGGTCGAGCCTGCTCCACGACGCAGGCGTGTCCGCGGTGCAGTTGCGCTACCGCTCGGAGATGACCGAGCTGTTCACCGACCTGGCGATCGACGTCGGCATGCGCACGATGCGCGTCGACGCGACCACCTGACTCGCCGTTCCCGACTCGGTGGGCGCGAGACTGCCGGCGTGTTGCTCGTCGTTCGCCACGGCCAGACGTTGACGAACCGCGAGGGCCGTCTCCTGGGGCGCGCCGACCCGCCGCTGAGCGACGTCGGCGAGGCCCAGGCTGCACAGCTCGCCGAACACCTGCCGCGCCCCGATCTCGTCGTGTCGAGCCCGCTCCGGCGTGCCCGCGACACCGCCGCCGCGTTCGGCTGCGACGTGCACGTCGACGAACGCTGGATCGAGCTCGACTACGGCGACCTCGACGGGCAGCATCCGAGCGCTGTCCCGGCTGAGGTGTGGGACGCCTGGCGTGCCGACGCCACGTTCGCGCCTCCCCGCGGTGAATCCCTGCACGCACTCGCTGCGCGGGTCACGAGTGCCTGCGAAGACCTGTGGGAGCGAGCTCAGGAGGCGACCGTGGTGGTCGTCACCCATGTCAGCCCGATCAAAGCCGCCGTGGCCTGGGCCCTCGAGGTCCCCGTCGACGTCTCATGGCGCATGTTCGTGGAGGACGCCAGTGTCTCGCGAATCGACCCGCGTGACGGCGCCAAGGTGGTGCGCTGGTTCAACCGCGGCTTCGGGCCGCTTGGCTGAGCGCACCGAAGAACGCGTCGGCGGTGTCGTCCCACGTCGGCAGCGTGGCGCCGCGGGCACGCGCGGCGGTGGCGAGCTCGGCGCGCCGGCCGGGATCGTCGGCGAGGGCCTGGAGTGCGCGGGCGAGTCCGGCGACGTCGCCGGGTGCGACCAGCCGACCGTGGACGTGGTCGTCGACGAGGTAGGGCAAGTTCCCGGATCGCCACCCGACCACCGGCAGCCCCGCCGTCAGGGCCTCGGCGTACACCGTGCCGTATGCCTCGCTGACACTGGCGAGGGCGAACACGTCGGCCCCGTCGTAGAGCCCGCTCAAATCGGCCGGCGCGACGGGGCCGTGGACGACCACTCGTCCGCGCAGGTCGTCGGCGGCCAGGCGCCCGGTGACGCGTGCGGAGTAGCGCCGGTCGACGTCCGTGCGGCCCACGAGATGCAACGTCACGGCGTCGTCCGGAAGACGGGCGACCGCCGCCAGGAGCTCGGCGATGCCCTTGTTGGGATACCAGTTCGCCACGCACAGCACCGCGGCCCGGCGTCCCGCGCGCATCGGCTCGGTGCCCGACGGAGTTCGCGCCGGGGGAAGGTCGCGGCCGGGGCTGACGACCCGCACGCGCACGTCGGGCAGGGCGCACGCGGCGCGGACGTGCTCGGCGACATGCGCACTGACGGCGAGCACAACCGCACAGCGGCGGTACACGAACGCGTCGAGCCGCCGCTGCACTGCGATGCGCGCGGGCCCGTGGTCGACGCCGCCTGGCTGCTGATGCACGATCGCCGCGATCGGTCCCCGGTGGCGGTGCAGCCACGGTGCAACCGCGGCCGCGGCGAGGCTGTCGATGAGGACGACGTCACCGACGTCGACGAACGGGTTGCGCCCGATCCGCAGCGAGCGCAGTGCGAGCCGCGCGTCGTGCCGCGCGGCCGCCGAGCGCATGCGTTGGTGGTAGAGATGGCCCCCGCTCACGGCGGCCGGGGAACCGCGGGTCAGGAGCGTGACGTCGAGCACGTCCCGGGCGTCCGGGTCACCGGAGCGAGGCGCGATAGCCCCCGAACGCGAACTGGTGCTCCCACACGCGCACGGTCAACGAGTCGGCGCCGGACGGGGCGAGCCGTTCCGCGAGGAAGTCGAACGCCCACTTGGCGAACACCTCGACGGTGACCGCTTCGGCGTCGGCCGGCTGGATGATCTCGAGGTTGCGGCCGCGCAGCTTGGTGTCGATCTCCTGGAGCGCGGCGTCGAGGACGTCGAGGTCGCACACCATGCCCCGGTCGTCGAGGCCGTCGCGCTCGACGACCACATCGATTCGGTAGTCGTGCGAGTGCAGCTCGCCCTCCGGTCCGTCGACGCCCGGCATGATGTGCTCGGCGGGGAACTCGATGGCGCTACCGACTTGGAACATGGCGTCACGAGTACCCGAGTGCGGCGTGCATCAACCCGGGGGTGCCGGTGTCGAGTGCGGCATAGGCGGCGGCGGCATCGTCGAACGCGAACGTGTGCGTGGTGAGTGCGTCGAGGGGAAGTTCGCCGAGCAGGTCGAGCGTCGCCTGACGGCGTCGGGCCGGTGTCCACCGGCTGCTCAGATGCGCCGGGATCGTCGACACCTGCGAGCTGCGCAGGGTGATCCGGCGCCGGTGGAAGTCGCCCCCGAGCGCCAACTCGACCGGCTTGGTGCCGTACCACGAGGCCACCAGCACGACACCTTCGTGGGCGACGACGCCGAGCGCCTGGGCGAGCGCGGCAGGGTTCCCCGACACCTCCACGGCGAGCGGTACCCGACCCGTGGGCTCGACCGCGTCCAGCGCGGCCTCGAGCTGGTCGGCGGCCACGGCCTCGACGCCCAGGGTCTGCGCCAGCTCGCGCCGCCACGGGGCGACCTCGACGGCGACGACGCGAGCGCCGCCGCGGGCGAGCAGCAGCGCGGTGAGCAGGCCGACCGTGCCGAGGCCGAACACCACCACCGGTTCACCGGCGAGCGGGCCGGCGTCGAGGCTGATCTGCAGGGCGGTCTCGACGAGCGGGAACAAGGTCGCCTGGCGGGCGTCGATGCTTCCCAACTCGACGACGTCGGAGGCGGCGACGACGAACGCGTCCTGGTGTGGATGGAAGGCGAACACGAGCGCCCCCTCGGCGAGCTCGGCTCGGCTCTCGGTGACGACGCCGACCGCGCTGTAGCCGTATCGGAACGGATAGCTGAACGTGCCCCCGAGCGCGCCGATCGTCTCGTCGAGTGGCATCGCCGGGTCGAGCTGGCCGCGGTAGGCGAGCAGCTCGGTGCCGCTGCTGATGCCGGAGTACACGGTGCGCACCCGAACTTCGCCGTCACCGACGTGACCGATCGGCTCGCGCCGGAGTTCGACCGCGTGCGGGCCCACGAACCACCACGCGCGAGCCTCCACGGCGCCCAGTTTGCCCCTGTGACCGGGGTGGGTAAACCACCCGCGTGATCACCACCGAGGCTGTTCGAGTTCCACTTCCCACGCCGTACGGCGTGTTCGACGTGCACGCCTTCGAGCGCGAGAGCGGCCACGTGTACGTGGCGATGGTGATGGGTGAGCTGGGTGACGGCGAGAACGTGCTCGCCCGGCTCCACTCCGAATGTCTCACCGGTGACGCGCTCGGCTCCCTGCGCTGCGATTGCGGCGTACAGCTCCGGCTGGCGTTGCGCATGATTGCCGCCGAAGGGCGTGGCGTGCTGGTCTACGCCACCGGCCACGAAGGGCGTGGCATCGGGCTGATCAACAAGCTCCGGGCCTACGTCGCCCAGGACGGGGGCGCCGATACCGTCGATGCCAACGTCGCCTTGGGCTTGCCGATCGACTCGCGCGACTACACCGACTGCGCAGCGGTCCTGGCCGAGCTCGGCGTACGTTCGGTGCGCTTGGTCACCAACAATCCGAGCAAGGTACGTGGCTTGCGTGCCGCCGGGACGGTCGTCAACGACGTCGAGCCGGTGCCCACTGCACCGCACCATCGCAACCTCGGCTACCTGAGCACGAAGGCCGCCCGGATGGAGCACGTGCGCCCCACCGGCGAGTACCTGCCGAGCGACCCGACGATCGCGGCGAGCGTGTCGGAGGGATCGAAAACCGACGTGATGCCGCTGCTCGGGGACGTCCGCCCGAGGTCCGAGCGGCCGTACGTCGTGCTCAAGTACGCGCAGACGCTCGACGGCCGGATCGCCACCACCACCGGCGATTCGAAATGGATCAGCGGCGCGCCGGAGCGCACCGTCACACACGGGCTCCGCGCCGCGTGCGACGCCGTGATGGTGGGTGTCGGCACCGTGCTCAGCGACGACCCGGAGCTCACCGTGCGAATGGTCGCCGGCGCCTCGCCGCGGCGGGTCGTGCTCGACTCCTCGCTGCGGATCCCGATCGAGTCGCGGATCGTTCGCCCCGATGCAGCGACCACCGTGATCACCACCGACCGATCGGACGTCACCCGCCAGGACGCGCTGCGCGCCCTCGGTGTGCGCGTCGAGGTCGTCCCCGCCGACGCCGATGGCCGCGTGT
This sequence comes from Actinomycetes bacterium, assembly GCA_023417265.1. GTDB lineage: Bacteria > Actinomycetota > Acidimicrobiia > Acidimicrobiales > Ilumatobacteraceae > Ilumatobacter. The sequence goes on from JAEZFY010000171.1 coordinate 15,823, forward strand.
CGCTCCCGGAAGCGCTTGCTGCGCTGCGTCGCAACGGCATCGAGTCGGTGCTCGTCGAGGGTGGCGCCGAGACGATCACGAGTGTGCTCGCCGCCGGCGTCGTCGACCGGATCGTGGTCAGCATCTCGCCGCTCCTGATCGGCAGCGGCACCGAGGCCGTGAAGGGCCTCGGGATCGAGGCGATCGCCAACGGCATCCGCCTCGACAACCGCACGACGCTGCCGGTCGGCGACGACATTCTCATCGCCGGCGACATCGCCGCCTCCAGCTGACCCGTCAGCTCGGCTCGATCACGCACGCCCGCTCGCCGACGAGGCGGCGGGCCACGGCGCACTGGCTCGCCGGGTCGAGGCCGGGCAGCGACCCGACAGCGACGCAGCCCTCGCGTGCGATGAACTCGATCGCGGCGCGGCCGACGGCGGGGATCCGCAGGCGCCGATCACCGAGGTCGACGTGCACCCACCGGCGCCCGTCGTCCGAGTCCGGTGCCGCTGCGAACGTCGGCACCGAGGTGACCCAGCGAATCGACGTCGCCGGAGTGATCCGTTCGAGCCCGGCTGCCGAGGCGAGGTGGCCGTGGCGGGCGTACGCGGGGATGACGCGTTCGCGCTCCGTCGCGGCGATCTGCGCCGGGACGGCTGTCTGCAGGCGGGCGATAGCGGCGGCGAGCGCGCGCTCGCCGCCACGTTCGACGT
>JAEZFY010000191.1 GCA_023417265.1 Actinomycetes bacterium
GCGTCGAACCGTTGTTGGCCGGAATCGAGGCCGCGCTGGCGCGGCCGGCCACGGCCTCGATCGTGTTCGACGCCGAAATGCACGCCGGGCTACCGGCCCAGGTCGCGGTGCAGCGGGCCGGGCTCAGCCTGCTCGCCGGTGACCTCGACGCAACGATCGCCCACGCCACGCGAGCGCTCGGGTTGCTCGACCCGAGCGACCATCTCCGCCGGGCGGCCGCCACGGCGCTGCTGGCGCTCGCGCGCTGGACGGCCGGTGACCTCACCGGCGCCGCCCACGGCTACTCCGACGCGATTGCGGGCCTGCGCGCGGCCGGGTACCTGCCCGACATGCTCGGCTGCTCGCTGGCGCTCGCCGACATCCAGATCGCCCAAGGCAAGCTCACCGACGCCGCGGCCACGTTCGCAAACGGCCTCCAGGTGACCGCCGAGCACCCCGGCCTACGCGGCGCCGCCGACATGCACGTCGGCCTCGCCGAAGTCCTGATCGAACGCAACCAGCTCGACGCGGCCGCCCGCCACCTCGCGATCAGCAGCGACCTCGGCGAGCCGGGCGGGCTCCCGCAGCACCCCTACCGCTGGCGTGTCGTCATGGCCCGCCTGTGCCGCGCCACCGGCGACCTCGAGCGGGCACTCGAACTGATCGACGACGCCGCACCGCGCTACGACACCGACTTCTCGCCCGCGGTCCGCCCGGTCGCAGCGATGCGCGCCCGCGTCGAACTGGCCCGCGGCAACCTCGACGCCGCCCTCGCCTGGGCGGCGGCCCAGCGGCTGACCAGTGCCGACCAGCTCAGCTACGTCCGCGAGTACGAACACATCACGCTCGCCCGGGTCCTGATCGCCCGCGACCAGGCACAGACCCACCAGGCGACCGGCGAGTCGTCCGGCGCGGTGACCGGGTTGCTCGATCGGCTGCTCGACGCGGCGACCGCCGGCGGGCGCACCGGCAGCGCGATCGAGATTCTGATCCTCCAGGCCGCCGCCCACCACGCCACCGGCAATCCGGCGGGCGCCGTCGCCGCCCTCGAGGACGCCCTCCGGCGCGCCGAGCCGGAAGGCCACGTGCGCCTGTTCCTCCACGCCGGACCGGCCATCACCAGCTTGCTGCGGTCCGTGGCGGCGAGCCCCTCGGCAACGGCGCACGCGCGTCGGGTGGCCGCCGCGATCGAGCCGGTGGCGACACCGTCCGACCCCGGCGCGGCGATGCGCGGCCCGGTGCTGGTCGACCCGTTGAGCCCGCGCGAGCTCGACGTCCTCCGGTTGCTGCGCAGCGACCTCAGCGGTCCGGCGATCGCGCGCGAGCTGCACGTGTCGGTGAACACGCTGCGCACCCACACCAAGAACATCTTCACGAAGCTCGACGCCACCACCCGGCGCGAGGCCCTGCGCCGCGCCGCCGAACTCGGGCTCTAAGCGCAACGCCGCGCCAGTCAGCCGGCGTCGGCCGCCGGCGAAATCACCAGGTTGATCACCACATGATGTGATGCGCCCTCACCAGGGTGCTTCGTACGGTCCTCATGTGACCGCCAACGATCCCCGCGAGGAACCGCTCGCCGCCAGCACGCCCGGCCGTCACGAATCCGCGGAGCACTACACGATCACCGTCGGAGGCCACCTCTCGGCGCGCTGGGCGGCGTGGTTCGACGGGCTCGACCTCACCCGCACACCCGACGGCACCACCGTCATCAGCGGGCCGGTCGTCGACCAGTCGGCGCTCCACGGGCTGCTGCAGAAGCTGCGCGACATCGGTATCCCGCTGATCGCGCTGACGAAGACAGCACCGCACACGCAACCCACACCAACAACCCAGACCAGCGACCACGAAAGGCCCTGACATGCACACGATCACCACCCCACCCGTCGGCACCGACACCCGCCCGCCGATGAGCCCCGCCCGCACGGCCGCATTGATCGCCGGGCTCGCCTACATCGGCACGTTTCTCTTCTCGATCCCCGTCAAGTTCGGTCTGTGGAAGGACGCCATCGACGAGCCCGATTTTGTGCTCGGCGCGGGGAGCGACGCCGGCATCCAGGTCGGCGCCGTGTTCGAGATCCTGACGGCGCTCACGTGCGTCGCCACGGCCGTCGCCCTGTACGGCGTCGCCAAGCGTTACAGCATCCGCGGCGCGCTCGGCTTCGTCACCACCCGGGTGATGGAGGCCTCGATCATCTTCGTCGGCTTGTTCTCCGTGCTCGCTCTCGACACGCTGCGCGACGACCCCATCGGCGACCCCACCGCACTCGCCGCGACCGGACGGGCGCTGGTGGCGATCCACGACTGGACGTTCCTGATCGGGCCCGGCCTGATGGCGCCGCTCAACGCGCTCCTGATCGGCTCGGTGATGTATCGCTCGCGGCTGCTGCCGCGGTGGATCCCGACGCTCGGCCTGATCGGCGCGCCGCTCCTGTTGGCCTCGGTAACGGCCACGCTGTTCGGTGCGTGGGACCAGCTCTCGGCACCGGCGATGGTGCTCGTGCTGCCGATCGCCGTGTGGGAGTTCTCGTTCGGTGTGTACATGACCGTCAAGGGGTTCCGGCCCGTGCCCGAGGCGGCCGAGCCGTCGTTCGGCACGAACACCGAGCAGGCCGTGACCCTGCTCGCCGCGTGACCGCCATGATCGAGGTCAGCAACGTCACCAAGCGCTACGGCGCCACCGTCGCCGTCGACGGGCTCAGCTTCGAGGTCCGCCCCGGGGAAGTCACCGGCTTCCTCGGTCCGAACGGGGCCGGCAAGTCGACCACGATGCGGATGATGGTCGGCCTCGACCGGCCTTCCAGTGGCAGCGTCACGATCGACGGCCAGCGGTACGCCGAGTTGCGTCACCCACTCCGCCACGTCGGCGCCCTGCTCGAGGCCCGGGCGATCCACCCGAGCCGCAGCGCGCGCAACCACCTGCTGGCCCTGGCGCAGTCGAACGGCCTCGGCCGCAGTCGCGTCGAGGAGGTACTCGACGTGGTCGGACTGACCGAGGTCGGCCACCGACGGGCCGGCGGGTTCTCGCTCGGGATGGGGCAACGGCTCGGTATCGCCGCAGCGCTGCTCGGCGACCCGTCGACGGTGATTCTCGACGAACCCGTCAACGGGCTCGACCCCGAAGGCATCCAGTGGATCCGCCAGCTGCTGCGCACGTTCGCCGCCGAGGGCCGGGCGGTGCTCGTCTCCAGTCACCTCATGAGCGAGATGGCGCTCACCGCCGACCGGCTGATCGTGATCGGCAAGGGCCGCGTGATCGCCGAGGGCAGCGTTGCCGAGGTCGTCCGCGCGAGCACGGACGGCCACGTCCACGTCGCCGCTGCCGAGCCCGACGAACTGCGGGCCCGGCTCACCGCCGCCGGTGCCGGCGTCGCCGCCAACCCGGACGGCTCGCTCGTCGTGTCGGCGCTCGATGCCCGCACGATCGGCACGATCGCCGCCGCCGCCCACATCGCACTCTACGAGCTGACCCCGCGCACGGCGTCGCTCGAGGACGCCTACCTGGAACTCACCCGCGAGTCCGCCGAGTACCGGACCGATCGTCACCTCGTCACCGCCGGCCAAGGAGCCCCGACATGACCATCACTGCCACAACCACGACAACCACGGCGACGACCACCAACGCGGTGTCCGCCACGCGTCCCGAGCCGCACGCCGCGGCTCCACACTCGATTGGTGTGCTGCTCGCGGTCACCCGCTCGGAATGGACCAAGCTGCGCTCGGTCCGCTCGACGATCTGGACCCTGCTCGCCGCGATCGCGCTGGCGATCGGGTTCGGCTCGCTGGTCACGATCAGCCAGGTCAACGACTGGGACAGGCTGAGCGCGGCCGAGCGCGCCCGCTTCGATCCGACCTGGCTGAGCCTGAGCGGCCTGTTCCTCGCCCAACTGGCGATCGGCGTGCTCGGCGTGCTGACGATCAGCTCCGAGTACGCCACCGGCCAGATCCGGGCGACGCTCACGGCAACCCCGCAACGGTTGCTCGTGCTGGCGGCCAAGGCGATCGCGTTCGTCGCGGTGGTGCTCGCTGCGGGGCTGGTGACCACCTTCACCTCGTTCGCGACGGGGCAGGCGGTCTTCGCCGACAAGGGCCTCGACGCGTCGCTCGGTGACCCCGGCGTCGCCCGGGCCGTCGTCGGCGGGGCGCTCTACCTGACCGCCGTCGGACTGCTCGGCATCGGCGTCGGCGTGATCGTGCGCCGCACGGCGGGAGCGATCACCACGCTCGTCGCCGTGCTGCTCGTCGTCCCGATCATGTCGGGCCTGCTGCCCACTGCGTGGAACGAGCACTTCGGGAAGTACCTCCCCGCCCGAGCTGGGATGGCCGTGATCAACGTCGTCCCCGAAACCGGCTCGCTGACGCCGTGGACCGGCCTCGCCGTACTCGCCGGCTATGCCCTCGCCAGCCTCGCCGTCGGCGGCGCCCTCCTCCACCGCCGCGACGCCTGAGCTCCCGGCTTGGCGGCTGTGGCATCAGCCGGTCGGGGCGGGCGCGGGTTCGGTGGGCACGGCGTAGACGACGATGTTGTCGGCGTACCTCCGGATCTGGCGGTTGAACTCGCCGCCGCACGTGATCAACACGAGCGTCTCGGGACCGGCCTGCGTCCAGATCCGGTCCTGGGGAAGCGCCAGCTTGCCGTACTGGGCGCGCTCGACGGCCACGTACTCACGTACCGAGCCGTCGCTCAGCTCGAGTTCGATCAGGGCGCCGGGCTCGAGGTCGGCGAGCCGGAAGAACGGGCCAATGGTGTCGTTCCACGAGACGTGTCCGGCGAGCACGGTCGCCCCTGGGCGGGTCGGTGACGAGCCGAGCCGGTACCAGCCGACCTCGGTCTCATCGGGAATCTCGAGTTGCCCGTCCGGCTCGACCCCGACGCCGCGGACGGGGACCGAAAGTGCGAGGGCGCCGATACGGAGCGCGCTCGGTGCCACGACCGGGCCGGCGGCTTCGATCACCACCGACTGGCGGGGTGGGAGTTCACCGGCCAGCGGCGACACCGGCAGCGTGGTCGCCGGTGTCGCCGTGGCCTGAGCGGGCCGCGAGGGTTGGGTGCTCGGCGGCCCGGAGGGCTCGGCCGCCGCGGGTACCGGGGTGGTGGTCGGTGCCGGACGGGCGGGCGCGTCCGGCTCCGTGGTAGGC
>JAEZFY010000265.1 GCA_023417265.1 Actinomycetes bacterium
CGGCCGCGCCGGGGGCGGGCGGCTCCCGCGCCCTCGCCGGGCGAGCGCGCCGGGCACCTGCGCAGGGTGCACCGAGGCACGAATCCCGGCCGAGTACAGCTAGCAGGCGCAGGGGATCGCGGCGCACTTCGGGCAGCCGTCGCGGTACCGGTCGACCACCGCCGTCAGATCGACGCCGACCTGGTTGGCGAGCGTCGCCACCCAGGCGAGCACGTCGGAGAACTCGTGCTCGATCTGGTCGGCGGTCCCCTTGCGCACCGCTTGGGCGAGTTCGCCGAGCTCCTCGCACAGCCAGGCCACCGTCGGGGCGACACCACGGTCGCGGTCGCGTTCTCCGTAGGTGCGCTCGATCACGTCCTGCAGCTCGGCCAGGTTCACGGCGGTCACGGTACTCTCGCCGCATGCCCCCCAGCCCCGAGTCGACCCGCCGCGCCAGCCGCGTCCCTGGTGCCGCGCGCACTCGCGTGGGCCACCGTGCGATGGGGCCTGCGGCGTGGTGACGCGCCTGCGCGGGGCCGGGGTCTCGCTCGCCGCCGACCTGTACGGCAACCCCGGTGACCCCACCGTCGTGCTGCTCCACGGCGGCGGCCAGACGCGGCACTCGTGGGGTAAGGCCGCGGTCGCGCTCGCCGACGCGGGTTACTGCGCGGCGTCGGTCGACCTGCGCGGCCACGGCGACAGCGACTGGACACCCGACGGCCTGTACGGGCTCGACCAGTTCGCCGGTGACGTGCTCGCCCTGTCCGAGCAACTCGCTACCGATCACGGCCCGCCGGCGTTCGTCGGGGCATCGCTCGGCGGTTTGTCGATCCTCGTCGCCGCCGGCGAGGCCGACCCGGCTCGGCAGGCCGAGTTGGCGCGCTGCATCGTGCTCGTCGACGTCACCCCGCGCATCGAACGCCAGGGCCGCGAGAACATCCGCGCCTTCATGGTCGGCGGCCTGCGCGGCTTCGACACGATCGAAGACGCGGCCGATTCGATCGCCGCCTACATCCCGCACCGCCCGCGACCGAAGGACGTGTCGGGGCTGCGCAAGAACCTGCGCCAGCGCGGCGACGGACGCTGGTACTGGCACTGGGACCCGCGCTGGATGAGCAACCAGACCGGTGTCGACGGCCAGCCCGGCCTGATCGCCGAAGACCGCATGCGCGCCGCGGCCGCCGGCGTGCGCGTGCCCACCCTGCTCGTCCGGGGCGGGCTCAGCGACGTCGTCAGCGACGCTTCGGTGGACGACCTGCGCCAGCTGATCCCGACGCTCGAGGTTGCCGACATCCCGTCGGCCGGGCACATGGTGGCCGGCGATCGCAACGACGTGTTCAACGACGCGGTGATCGCTTTCGTGCGTCGTCGCAGCGCTGACTAGCTTGCCGTGGCGTGAACGTCGCCTCGTCCAATCTCGTCCCGGCCACCGGCGCGCCGCGCACGCTCGCCGATGTGATCCCGGTCCCGTCGGCCCGCACGCAGCGGATCGCCCGCGAGGTTGCACTCGTCACCGGGTTCGCGGTGTTCACCGCGGTGCTCGCCCAAGTGCGCTTCAACATCGGCATCACGCCGGTGCCGGTGTCGGGGCAGACGTTCGCGGTGCTGCTCGCCGGCACCGCGCTGGGGTGGCGCCGCGGGCTCGCCAGCCAGGCGCTGTACTGGGTGGCAGGCATTTTCATGCCGGTCGTGTGGTACGCCGACGACGAAACCGGCACCAGCATCGCCGCCGGTTGGGACGCCGCTACCGGCGTCACCGCCGGCTACCTGTTCGGGTTCGTGCTCGCCGCGGCGGTGGTGGGGTTGCTCGCCGAGCGCGGCCAGGACCGCAACGTGGCCACCTCGATTCCGGCGATGCTCGCCGGCACTGCGGTCATCTACACGTCGGGTGTGCTGTGGCTCGCCTATCACCTCAACGTGCCGGTGGCCGACGGCGACCCGAACGCGATAGAGCTCGGCCTGACGCCGTTCCTCGTCGGTGACGCCGTCAAGCTGGTCGCCGCCGGGCTGCTCGCGCCGCTCGCCTGGAACGTCGTCGAGCGCTTCCGCCGCTGACCTGTGCGGGGCGCCACCCGGCGGGGTGTCTGAGCGCGAGCCCACCTGCCGCTCCCGCGGGTACCTCGTTGTGCGCGCACGGGTTCAACTAGCGTCGCCTCGGTGGCGTTGCAGAAGTTGTCGAAGCTGCGGCATGCCGCCGTCGGGTTCTCCATCGTCAGCATCGGAGCGCTCGGCGCGGCCGGGGTGCTCGGCGGCGGCTGGCACCCCGAGCGCTACGACGGTTGGCAGGTGGTGGTCGCCCCGGCGGGTGGCGATGCCCTCCGCATCCGGGAGGTCTACGACCAGGACTTCGGCACCACCGCCCGGCACGGTCACGAACGGACGATCCCGAACGACTTCGGCGAACCGACCGACATCGTCGTCAGCTCCCCGGACGCACCCGACGACCTCGACGTCGACGTCACGTTCCGCTCGACCCGCGTCCGCATCGGCGATCCCGACGAGACGATCACCGGCCAGCACCGGTACGTCATCGAGTACACGCTCCCCGAAGCGCAGCTCGAACGCGGCTTCCTCGCCCTCGACCTGATCGAGGGGCATGCATTCGACATGGACCGCGCCGAGGTCGTCCTGCTCGGTTTCGAACTCGACGAGGAAGCGTGCTTCTTCGGCCGCATCGGCGCGACCACCGAGTGCGATCTGGTCCCCGAGGGCGACCGTTACCGGGCCGAGTTGACCGAGCTGCCGAGCGGCACCGGCATCACCGTCGAGGGCCTGATCGTGAGCACCGACCCCAGTGTCGCCCCGGCCGACGTCGCTCTGCCACCGTTGCCCGACCGCCGCGGCGATCCCTCGCCGCTGTTCGGAGCCGGCCTCGGGGTGCTCGGTGCGGCCGTGGCCGCCCCGGTGTATCTGGTTGCCAAGCGTCGGGGCCGCAACGAGGTGTTCGCGGGCGGCGCCGTCGACGCCGCGTTCGGCGATCTGCCGAGCCCGTACAGCAAGCTCGCACCGAGCGGCCGAGCGGCGACCGGTGGTGATTCGGACCGCCGCGTCACCCTCGTCAGCGACGACGAACTGACCGAACTGGCGACGATCGAGTTCGTGCCGCCGGCCGGGATCGACCCGTGGGAAGCGGCCGTGCTGCTCACCGAGCGGTTCGGCAACGACAGTGTCTCCAACTATCTGTCCGGGCTCGCTGGCAGCGGGGTGCTCTCGATCAGTATGGACGGCGACGACATGGTCATCGGGCGCGGCCCCGCGTGGTCGAAGGTCACCGATCCCGGCGAGTTGGAGATGCTCAACCGGATCTTCGAGATCAGCGACCCGTACGAGGTCACCGGCAAGTACGACCGGGCGTTCGCCGGAGCGTGGGACAACATCCGCTCCAAGCTGGCGCGCCGGATCGCAACCAGCGGGTGGTGGAAGCACGGCACGCCGGCGTCGGGATCCGGGCGCAGCGGTGCTGCGGTGTCGGCGATCATCCTCGGCATCGCCGCGCTGATTCCGATGGGGCTGGTGGTCGCCTCGGCCGGCGGTGACGGCGTGCTCAAGCGCTGGCCGATCGCGATCGCGGTCGCCATCGGGGCCCCGGCGATCGCAGCGTTCGCCGCGTACGCCCGTCTGCTCCCGGCCCGCACTGCCACCGGGTCGGCGCTCGCGCTGCGGGCCGAGTCGTTCCGGCGTTTCCTCGCCGCCAGCGAGGGGCGTCACGTCGAGTGGGCGTGGCAGAACGGGCTGCTCCGCGAGTACAGCGCGTGGGCCGTCGCGCTCGGTGCCGCCGACGCCTGGTCGCGTGCGCTCGCCGCGGCCAACGTGCCGGAGCCGCAGATGTACATGGCGCCCCTGTTGCTCCACCAACACCAGTCCGATCTGACCGGTTCGCGCACGGTCCCCTCGTCGTCGAGCAGCGGCGGCGGAGGCGGCTTCTCGGGTGGCAGCGTCGGCGGTGGCGGCGGAGGCGGCTCCAGCGGCTCCTGGTAGGCACTCGGGGCGGCCTCGACAGCCATCCGCGTGCTGCCCGTGTCGGACAGTCGTCGGCGAGCCCACCCGGCCAATCCGCTGGGCCTCCTTGCACGGCCAGTCCGCGGGCGTGTTGCCCGTGCCGCACAGTCGCTCGTCGAGGTCGTCCGCCCGTGCCTGGCACCGCCCGTCGCGAACTTCGAGCATCTCGGCTCGGCGACATCGGCAGGCGCTCCGACGGGCGGTGCCAGCACTCTCCTCGGTGTCCCCACCCGGGCAATCCGCTGAGCCTCCCGGCACGGCCAGACCGCGGGTGTGCTGCCGTGCCGGGCCGTCGCCGGTGACCGGTCGCCTGCCCCCGAGGCGGGTGGGTCGCGTGGCGCGGCTCGGCGCCTGACTGGGTCTGCTGGTTAGCGTGCGGCGATGACCGCTGACCAGTTGGGTGCCGCGGCGGCGCCCCCGTTGCCCCTGCTGCCCACCTCGCTCGTGGGTTCGTATGCGCAGCCCGAGTGGCTGATCGACCGGGCCAAGTTGGCCGGCCGTTTCCCGCCCCGCGTGCGGGCGACCGAGCTGTGGCGCGTCGCCCCGGAGTTTCTCGACGAGGCCCACGACGACGCCACCCGGCTGGCGATCCGCGATCAGGAGCTGGCCGGGCTCGACATCATCACCGACGGCGAGATGCGCCGGGAGAGTTACTCGAACCGCTTCGCCACCGCCCTCGACGGGGTCGACCTCGACAACCCTGGCACGGCGCTCGATCGCAGTGGGCATCCCAATCCGGTGCCGCGCGTGACAGGCCCGATCAGCCGGCGTCATCCGGTCGAGGTGCGCGACGTCGAGTTCTTGCGGGCGCACACCGATCGCCCGATCAAGATCACCGTGCCCGGGCCGTTCACGATGGCCCAGCAGGCCCAGAACGACTTCTACGAGCGCGAGGAGGACCTCGCCCTCGGCTACGCCGCAGCCGTCAACGAGGAGATCTAGGACCTGTTCGCGGCGGGCGCCGACTTCGTCCAGCTCGATGAGCCGTACCTCCAGGCGCGACCCGAGAAGGCGCGCCAGTACGGCCTCACCGCGCTCGCCCGAGCGCTCGATGGCGTCGAGGGCACCGTGGCGATCCACTTGTGCTTCGGGTACGCAGCGATCATCCACGAGCGCCCGGAGGGGTACTCGTTCCTTCCCGAGCTGGCCCACGCGCCTGTCCAGCAGATCTCGATCGAGACTGCCCAGTCGAACCTCGACACGACGGTGCTCGAGACACTGCCAGGGAAGACGATCATCCTCGGCGTGCTCGACCTGTCGACCCACGAGGTCGAGTCGCCGGAGGTGGTCGCCGAGCGGATCCGCCGGGGCCTCGCCCATGTGCCGGCCGAGCAGATCGTGGTGGCCCCCGACTGCGGGCTGAAGTACCTGCCTCGCGACGTCGCCTTCGCCAAGATGCAAGCGATGACCGCCGGCGCCGCCCTCGTCCGAGCCGAACTCACGTAACCGCCCAGGCCCACCGGGTCAGCCGCGCAGGCACCCAACCCTTCGCAACAACCCGAGAGTCTCCAGGCACTCGCGGACGACCTCGACCAGCAAGCCCGCGCGGTTGCCAGGAGGCTCAGCGGATTGATGGTGTTGGGCACCGACGAGAGTGCCTGGCACCGCCCGTCGGAGCGCCTGCCGATGTCGCCGAGTCGGTGCCTGGCACGGGCAGCACGCTGGTGGTTGGTCGTGCCAGGCACCGGCTCACGCGAGCGACGCGGGGTCCGCGACGGGCGGTGCCAGGAGGTTCAGCGGAAATTAGGTGGTGGGTCGCCAGGGGCTGTGGTGGGGGTGGGTGATGCGGTGGATGAGGAACAGGCTG
>JAEZFY010000321.1 GCA_023417265.1 Actinomycetes bacterium
CCGCGGTGCCGCCGGCTGGGGACGTGGCGGGGACGCTGGTCGCCGCCACGGTCGGTTCTTGTGCGGGGGCCGGGGCGGCGGTGACCACGGTCAGCCCGCTCGCCGGTGGTGCGCCGGCCGGCCCGTCGCTCGCACAGGCACCGAGCAGCACCAGGCCGGCCAGCTGCGGCCACCACGGGCGCCTCCGCACCGGCATGCGTCAGAGCTCGTCGATCTGGCGGATCAGCCCCTCTTGGGCGACGCTGATCGCGAGCTGGCCGTCGGCGGTGAAGATCTGCCCGCTGGCGAGCCCACGGGCGCCCGACGTCGACAGCGCGGTCTGTGAGTACAGCAGCCATTCGTCGGCGCGGAACGGGCGGTGGAACCACATCGCATGGTCGAGGCTGGCCATCATGAAGTCGTTCGTGAACGACGACTTGCCGAACGGCCGCAGGGTCGTGTCGAGCAGGGTCATGTCGCTGGCGTACGTGATCACGCAGGCGTGCAGCACCGGGTCGTCGGGCAGCGTGCCGTTGGCGCGCAGCCACACGTGCTGCTGCGCGGTGGCGACCGGGGGGTCGGTCAGCGGGTCGGGCGGGGCGTGGCGCATCTCGATCGGCCGCGGCTTGTCGTACCAGGGACCGAGCTTGTCGCGGAACGGGGCGAGCCGTTCCTGGGACGTCGGCAGCGACTCCGGGTCGGGCACGTCGGTGGGTGCGGTGGGGTGGAAGTCGAGGCCCGGTTCGAGGTCGTGGAAGCTGGCGGCGAGGTTGAAGATCGCCCGCCCGTGCTGGATCGCGACGACCCGCCGTGTGGTGAAGCTGCGGCCGTCGCGGATCCGGTCGACCTCGTACAGGATCGGCACGCTCGGGTCGCCGGGCCGCAGAAAGTAGGAGTGCAGCGAGTGCACGAGCCGGCCCGGCTCGTTGACGGTGCGGGCGGCGGCGACGAGCGCCTGGCCGGCCACCTGCCCGCCGAAGACCCGCTGGCGGTCCTCGTCGGGCTGCGTGCCGCGGAACAGGTTGACCTCGATCGGCTCGAGATCGAGCAGCTGGACCAATTGCTCCAAGGCGTCGGGCACGCCTGCGACTCTACGCGGTGGCCACCGGCCGGCCCTGGTGCGTGGGCGCGCTCACGGGAGCGCCACCACCGCCTGGAGGGCGAGGTCGTCGAGGGCGTTGGCCTGGAGGCGGATCGGGCTGAACGTCCACACCGTGCCGTCGATCGCCATGCTGCGCTGGATCGGTGGGAAGTAGCTGCTGGGGTAGCACTGCTCGATCCGGTCGGCGGGCCCCGCCGCGATCCGGGTCACCGCCGCGTCGTAGGCCTCGGTGCTCCAGAACCCGGTGGCGAACTCGTCGAGCGCCCAGGCCGAGCAGTTGTCGAGCGAGCCGTCCCAGCCGCCGGTGTCGTTCGGGCCGCAGACCTGCAGCCGGGCGCCGTTGCGGATGTCCCAGTAGAACGTCGAGTCCTCGGTGGGGAAGTCGTCGGCGTCGAGCACTCGGCAGTCGGAGTGGCCGTCGAAACCGTCGAGGATGTGCTCGATTTCGCCGAGTTCGGTGATCGTCCCGTCCTGGCCGATTCGCAGCAGGTAGGCGCTCGGTGAGGGGAACGCGACCGGCAGGATCACCGTGTCGCCGACGATCTGGAACGCGCGGTGGTCGTACTCGGCCACGGACGCGGCGCCGGGCCGCACCCACTTGGCGACCTCTTGCGGGTTCGCCGGGTCGGACACGTCGAACACGCTCAGCTTGAGCCCGGTGGTCATGCCGTCGTCGGTGGCGTCCTGGCCGACGCCGACGACCAGCCCGCTGTCGCTGACGTCGCCGATCGGGTGCAGGTACGTCGACATGCCCGGGATCTTGAGCTCGCCGGCGATCCGCGGGGCGGTGGGGTCGCGCAGATCGATCACGTAGAACGGGTCGACCTGGCGGAACGTGACGGCGAACCCGATGTCGCCCACGAGGCGCACCGAGTAGAGCCGCTCGCCGCGCCCGAGTCCGCCCACCGAGCCGATCTCGGTGAGTTGGTCGGCTTGTTCGGCGAGCACGACGAGACGCGACTCGGTGGTGCCGTTGGCATCGGTGTCGGTGACGACGACGCGCAGGTTGCCGTCGTGTTCGTCGAGCGAGAACTGCGACAGCAACGTGCCGGGCACCTCGCCCGAGGCGACGTACCGGGTGGGCTCGACCGGGTCGATCGCGAACGCATGGATCGCCGTCGTCGCGTCGGCGTCGGTGAAGCGGTCACGCGGGTCGACCCAGCGTGTGGTGGCGACGTACATCCGCGCTTGGGACGAATACACCGTCGAGCCGGCGCCGAGGACGCCGACCGTGCCGGCCGGCGCACCGGTGCCGTCGAACGCCGCCGCGAGCGCGCTCGCATCGGCTGCCGCGGCGGTGTCGATGTCGAGCACGGTGAGCACGTCGAACCCGGAGAACACGCTCGGGCGGTGCAGGTTGGCGCAGTCGGTGAGCGGCCCCTCGGCGACGACGTCGCCACCGACCGTCAGCTCGAATTCGGGGGTCCAGTCGGCGAGCTCGGTCGCCAGCACGGCGCGCTGGTTGGTCTCCTCGGCGAGCTCCTCGCCGGCTGGCGAGCCGGGCACCACGAACGGGATCTCGCCCGGCGCACTCGACAAGGCGACGCGCAGCCGGTTGCCGATCAGACGGGCGCTGAGATAGCTGCCGTCGAACTCGACCGAGGCGAGCAGCTCCGGTGCGGAAGACGCGAGGGTCACCTCGGCGACGGTGGTGGTCGGCTGGTTGGCGTCCGGGTCCCACCGGTTCCCGAACAACAGCACCCGCTCGCCGGCGAGCATCATCTCGCCGACGTCGCCGATCTCGTCGGCCAGGTCGATGCTGCCGGTCACGCGTGCGTCCGGCAGGGTCGGGTCGACCACATACAGCGTGCCGTTGGCGATCGCCACGATCCGCTCGCCATCGGTCTTCACCAGGTCGGCCTCGTCGATGCCTGCTTCTTGGACGTTGGTGCTCGTGAACACACCGTCGGACGAGTCGTCGCCGTTGCTCGAGTCGCCGGCCGCCATGCCGGGCACACCGGCATCGAACGACATGTCGGCGGGCATCGTCGCCGCCGGTGCCTCGGTGCTGAGGACCATGTCGCTCCACGCGGTGTCGACGGGCATCGGTGCACCACCGAGGCCGTACGGGCCGACCCGCTCGGCCGCCTGTTCGCGCACGTGGTCGAGGAACGCGTCGCAGTCGGCGAAGGCAGCCAAGCGCACGAACCCGCCCGGCCCGCCCGCCGTGTCGCCCCCCTCGCCAGGGCGCGTCGCCGTTGGGCCGGTGCCCGGCGCCGGTGTGGCGGGCCCGGCCGCGGGTGGGCTGTCGGAGCACGCGGCCGCGAGCGCGGTCGCGAACAGGATCGGCACGGCGTGGCGGAAGCGCATGATGGTTCGACGTGTAGCACCCGCGCCTGGTTCCCCGGCGTACCGGAGCGTCAGCGGGCACCCGCTCCGTAGGCTCGCCGGCGATGAGCGCGATCGATCCGGCCCGCCGCGAATTGGCGCTGGCAACCAAGGGCTTCATGCCCGCCGCCGAGGGCGACGCCCTCCACGCCGCGGCGCTCGCCGCCGGCACGGCACTGCCGGGAGCGGCCTGGGTCGAGATCGGGTCGTACTGCGGGCGTTCGACGATCTGGCTCGGCGACGCCGCCGAGCAGGCCGGCACCGTGCTGTTCGCGGTTGATCATCACCGCGGCTCGGAGGAGAACCAGGCCGGGTGGGAGCACCACGACCATGAGGTCGTCGACCGCCGGATCGGCAAGATGGACACGCTGCCGTTCTTCCGGGCGGCGGTCCACGATGCCGGCCTCGAAGCCAGCGTGATCGCCGTGGTGGGGCGCGGGCCCGATGTCGCCCGCCATTGGCGCACGCCGCTCGGGCTGGTGTTCATCGACGGTGGCCACGGCGAGGAACCGGCCCGCCAGGACTACGCCGGATGGGTGCCACACGTGGCCGTCGGGGGCACGCTGGCGATCCACGACGTGTTTCCCGACCCGGCCGACGGCGGGCGCCCGCCGTACGAGCAGATCTATCTGCCGGCGCTCGCCAGCGGCGACTTCGTCGAGGCGAGTGCGACCGGGAGCCTGCGGATCCTCACCCGGGTTCGCTGAGCTGGCCTGCCCGCTCGGCACGCATCTCGTCGAGCGCCGCGGCGATCGCCGTGCGGGCCCGCTCGCGCAGGTCGGCGGCGTCGTGCTTGCTGAGCCCGTCGGTGGGGATCGGGTCGAGCACGCGCACTTCGGCGTGGCTCGAACCGAACCGCCAGTCGTGCTTGATCAGGGCGTCGCGGGTACCGATCACCGCCAACGGCAGGATCGGTACGCCGGCCTTGATGGCCACCTTGAAGGCGCCGTCCTTGAACTCACCCAGCTCGCCGCTGGCCGACCGGGTGCCTTCGGGGAACACCATCACCGACACGCGCTTGGTGAGCCGGTCCTCCATCTCACCGAGCACCTTGATCGACGACTTGCGGTCGCCCCGATCGAGCCGGATGTCGGCCGCCATGCGCATCATCCAGCCCACCAGCGGATACTTGAAGAAGTCGCTCTTGGAGAGCCACTTCATCTCGAACGGCATGTGCGCGATCAGGAGGATGTCGACGAAACTCTCGTGGTTGGCCACCACCATGTAGGGCCGCCGCGGATCGCTCGGAATCGTGCCGGTCACGCTGAAGTGCCACAACGGGTTGAGCTTCTGGTGCATCACGGCGAGTTGCCGGAAGGCGAACCCGGCGCGGTACCGGCCGGGGTCGGAACGGCGGGTGAGCAGCCACAGCACGGTGACGCGGGGGAGCGTGACGATCACGCTGAGGCCGAGCGCGAGCCACGCCCAGATCGACACAACGGTGCGCCCGGGGAACTTGAGCAGCTTGTTGGTCACGCCGGCGAGTGTACGGAGGCGATCGCGCCCACGCTGGCCCGACCGGGCGGACGCGACCGGCTGCTCAGTCGGCGGGACGCTGTACGAAGACGTTGGCAGCCGGGCTCGCCCCGGTGATCGCGTCGGCGGCGAGGATCACCGCCGCGGCGGTGTAGCTCGACGTTTCCCGATCGGGGAACGTCACCCGTTCGGGGTAGACGATGCCCGTGTAGTACGAGCCGTCGTCGCGGCGGTGCACCTGGGCCCACCGGAGCACCTCGGTGGCCGTGGCGACGTCGCCGATCGCGGCATAGGCGAGGGCGGCCTCGGCGGTTTCGCTGGCGGTGACCCACGGCTCGTCGCTGACGCAGCGGATGCCGCGGCCCTCGAGGGCGAACGTCGGCCAGCCGTCCTCGAGGCGGATCTTCGCGGCGTCGTGGGTGAGCGCCCCGGTCAACGCCGGGTAGTACCAGTCCATCGCCCAGCGGGTCTTCGGTTCGAACGCGTCCGGCGAATTCTCGACGTGGGCGCACATCACGTCGGCGGCGGCGACCCAGTCGGGCCGCGGCGAGCCGGTGTCGGCGCCGACCGCGGCGCCGAGCCGTAAGGCGTGCTGGATCGAGCACGTGCCGGTGAGCAGCGCGTAGTCCCAGGGACGGTGGTAGTCCTCGACCGCCCACTCGACGGCCCACAACGGCAGGCCGTCGGTTCGGCGCTGGGCGAGGACCCAGTCGAGCGCCCGCTCGACGACCGGCCACAGGTTGTCGACGAAGCCCCGGTCGCCGGTGCACTTCCAGTGGTGCCACACGCCGGTGGCGATGTAGGCGCACACGTTGGTGTCGAGCTTGGCGTCCTCGATGGTGTCGTCGGCGCCGTCGTCGGGGACGTAGTAGTTGTGCCACGCACCGTCGCTGCGCTGGATGTCGGCGAGCCACTCGTAGGCCGCCTCGGCCTCGGTGTGGAATCCGGCGACGTCGAGCGCCATCGCCGACTCGACGTGGTTCCACGGGTCGCAGTGTCCGCCCGGCCACCACGGGACCATCCCGGACGGGCGTTGCAGGCCGGCCAAGTGCTCGGCCGAGGCGATGATCTGGTGGTCGGAGATGACCCCGTCGAGGTGCGGCACGCTCATCCGCGCGCCCCCGCCGACTTCGTGGCGTAGAAGACGCTGCTCTTGCCGAGCACCGGCGAAAGGACCCGCTCGGCGACGCGGGTGCTGCGCGGGCCGCGCACGATGTCCCATTCGAGGAACCGGCGGTAGCGGACCACCGCCGGATGATCGTCGTTGCCCGGCCCGACCGCGCACTTGAGCCACCAGTACGGGCTGTGCAGGGCGTGGGCGCGGTGATAGCCGTCGACGCGCAACCCGGCCGACGCCAGCTTGGCGGCCAGTTCGGTGCGGCTGTAGATGCGCACGTGGCCGCCGGCCGACTTCGGCGCGTGGTACTCGTCGGAGAGCTTCCAGTTGACGACTTCGGGGAGCCAGGCCGGGACGGTGGCGGCGAAGCGCCCACCCGGCTTGAGGACCCGCACCATCTCGGCGATCGCGGCGACGTCGTCCTGGATGTGCTCGAGCACTTCAGAGGTGATGACGACGTCGAACGTGGCGTCGGGGAACGGCAGCCGGCGAGCGTCGCCGCGGGCTGCCACGGCAAGGTGCGCGTCGTCGATCTCGCCGGCGAGCACCATCGCCGCCAACGTGGCCTGGGTCTCGGCGACCTCACCGGCGGCGTAGTCGAGGGCGACGACGTCGGCACCGCGGCGGGCGCACTCGTAGACGTGGCGGCCGAACCCGGCGCCGACGTCGAGCACGCGATCGCCGGCGCGCAAGCCCAGGGTGTCGAAGCGGATCGTCAGCATCGGCTCACCGGGGCAGGCGCCCGTTGCGGCGCAGCTTGGCGACGTTGGCCGGCATCGCCAGCACCTCGCGGTACTGCTCGACGGTCTGTTGCGCGCAGCGCGTCCACGTCCACCGTTCGAGCACGCGTTGACGGCCCTGGGCTCCGACGCGCTGGCGGGCCTCGGCGTCGGCGAGCGCCGCGCGGATGACCCGGGCGAGGTCGCCGACGTCGCCCTTGCGGCAGCGGAACACCGTGTCGCCGTCGCTGCCGGTGACCTCTGGGAGCGCGCCGCCGTCGGTGGCGACGAGTGGCGTGCCCGTGCACATCGCCTCGATCGCCGGGAGGCTGAACCCTTCGTACAGGCTCGGCACGACCGCCAGCTCGGCCTCGGCGTAGAGCTCGACGATCCGCTCGTCGCTGACGCCGGACACGAACTGGATGTGCTCGGCGAGGCCGTACTGGTCGATCAGGTCCATCGACTTGCCCGGCTTGGGACGGCCGATGATGGTGAGCGTGATCGGCAGGCCGTCGGCACGCAGCTTGGCCATCGCCTCGACGAGGTAGCTGAGGCCCTTGAGGGCGACGTCGGCCGAGGCCGTGGTGATCAGGCGGGCGGGCACACGGGCGACGCCGGGCAGCGGCTTGAACAGGTCGGGATCGACCCCGACCGGGACGAGCCGCATGTTCTCGAGCGGCACGCCCATGTCGGTGTGGATGTCGGCGATCGAGTTCTCGCTGACCACCACGATCCGCGGCAACGCACTGGCGACCTTGCCCTGCATCTTCACGAACGAGTACCACCGGCCCACCGACCAGCGCTTGCGCCGGTTCGGGGCGTGCTCCATCTCGAGCTTGCGGTCCTGCGTGATCGGGTGGTGCAGCGTGGCGATCAACGGGATCTTCTGTTCCAGCTTGGTGATGCCGTAACCGAGACACTGGTTGTCGTGGACGAGATCGAACTCGCCCACCCGCCGGCCGATCGCAGCGTTGGCGCGGGCGCTGAAGGCGAGCGGCTCGGGGAACACGCCCGTCGAGAACTGGGCGACCTCGAGCAGGTCGTAACGGGTCTTGAACTCCCAGTACGCCGGGAAGCGGCCGGGGTAGTGGTCGTTGAACAGGTCGAGGCTGGGCAGTTCGGTCAACCGGACACGCGGGTCGAGCACCGGGTACGGCTGGCCGCCGAACACTTCGACCGAGTGGCCGAGGTCGACGAGCGCCTTGGTCAGGTGCCGCGTGTACACGCCCTGACCGCCGACGTGCGGCTTGCCGCGATAGGTGAGGTAGGCGAGCGCCAGCGGGGCGTCCGGGTCCAGCGCGCTGGGCATCCGGACAGGGTACCGAGCGAATGTTACTGCTCAGTAACAGTCGACCCTGCGGCTCACGTGACCGATCTGACACGCCTGCAGGACGTGCCACGACCATGCGTCGATCTACGTGATGCAGTCCGCCGGCACCGTGAACGTCGCCGAGTCGACGCTGGTGTTGCCGGCCGCGTCGGTGGCCTGGACGTTGACGTTGTACGTGCCCGGGGCGGGGCGCGGCCCGATCGTGGTCGAGCCGTACCAGTCGCCGTCCCGGGTGAAGGTGATCGGCGCAGTCGCGCCGGTGGCCGTGCCGCTCGGCTGCGGCGACGCCGGGTTGTTGTCCGACGTGCGCACCCTCACCGAGAGCGAGTAGTTCTGGCAGAAGTAGGTGACGTTCACGATCTCCACCGTCGGCGCCGGGTCGACGCTGCCGCGGGCCGTCAGTTGGGTGGCCGTGCCGGAGGCCGTGAACCGGATCACGGCCGAGTGCGACGATCCGGGCGCCAGCCCGGCGCGGCTCATCGTCACGGTCAGTGTCTGCACGCTCCCGGGCGCCAGCGACCCGCTGGTGGGCGACACGTCGAACGGGGTGCCCCCGGCGAATCCGGGGGCCACGCTCGCGCTCCACGCCGCCGGCCCACTGCCCTCGTTGGCGAGCTGCACGGTCATCGTCGACGTCGACGTGCCGAAGTCGAGCGCGTTGTTCGACAGGAACAACGCACCGGGCGGGGTCGGCGCAGCGGTGGTCGTCGGCGCTTGCGTGGTGGTCGGGGCGACCGTGGTGCTGCCGGCGACCGTGGTGGTGGGAGCCGCGGTGGTCGTGGTGGGGTCGTCGGGATCGGTGGTGGTGGTCGTCGTCGTGGTGGCCGGCGTCGTGGTGGTGGTGGTCTTGCGCGGCCCGAGCGTGGTGGTGGTCGCCTCGGTGGAGGGCGGTGCACTCGTCGGCGGCGCGCTCGGCGGCACCACCACCGGCACCGTGGTGCTCGGCGCGGTGGTCGTCGTGGTCGTCGTGGTCGTGGTGCTGAGGGTCGCCGCTGGGTTCGTGGTGCTGGTGCTGACCGCGGGCACGTCGATCGCCAGCTGAGCCGCGGCCTGGTCGCCGCCGGCGAGCACGAACACGCCGGCGCCGATCAGCAGCATCGCTGCCGCGGCGCCCATCAAGACCCACAGGACGAAGCGCCGGCTGTAGGTGCGGCCGGTGGGGAAGCCGCCCGGCGCGGTGAACGCGTACGGCTGGGTGGCGGCCGCCGTGCTGGTGAGGCCGTACGAGCCGGCGTCGACCGCCGCCAGCACGCGATCGCGCAGGTCGGGTGGGGCGGCGAACGCCGGCGCCGAGCCGAACAGCAGCAGCGGTACGAACTGCTTGCGGTTGCGCTCGCACGTGCTGCAGTCGTCGACGTGGCGGGCGACTCGCTTGCGGATCAACACCGAGAACGTGCCGTCCCAGCCGGCGAGGATCCGGTCGAGCTCGGGGCAGTCGCGGCGTCCCCGGCGGGCGACGCAGAAGGCACCGAGGCTGCGCTCGGTGCGCTGGCGCATCCGGTGCACCAGGCTGTAGCTCTGCTGGGTGGTGACGCCGAGCGCGGCGGCAAGCTCGTCGCCTTCGAGCCCTTGTCGTACGGCCAGCTCGAGCACCAGCTGATCGCGCGGGTCGAGCCCGGCCGCGGCGTCGCGCACGAGCGTCGCCAGCTCCTCGAACTCGGCGGCCGAGGCCTCGTCGGCGTACGTCGGGGGGAGCGCCACGTCAGCACCCACCAAGGTGAAGTCGGTGGGCACCTGGCGGGCCCGCTTGCCCGAGCGCCGGTACACCTCGTTGCGCAGGATCGCCAGGAGCCACGGCTTGAGACGGTTCGGGTCGCGTAGTTGCGTCATCCGTTCGGCGGCCACCACGAACGTGTCCTGGGTGACGTCGGCGGCGTCGTGACGGTTGCGCAGCATGGCCGCGGCGACGTCGTAGAGGGCGTTGCCGTAGCGGTCGTAGATCGCGGCCAACGCAGCCCGGTCGCCGGCCACGTAGGCGGCGACGAGTTGCGCGTCGGTTGTCAGCGTGTTCTCGGACATGATGCATGGGCCGGCCTTCCAGGATGGAGAGCTGCGACGCCGGCCGATCTCGCGCTTTTTCGCGAGGTTCCTCAATCCTGACACGCTGAGCGACATGCGTGCGCTGGTACAGCGGGTGGCTTCGGCGTGGGTCGACGTCGACGGGGTCGACGGGGTCGCCCGGGTCGGCGCGATCGGCCCCGGCCTGTGCGTGCTGGTGGGTGTCACCCATGCGGATTCCGATGCGAGCGCGGTCCAGCTCGCCAACAAGCTGTGGCACCTGCGCGTGCTCGCCGACGACGACGGCGTGATGAACCGCGCCCTGGCGGACCGGGCTGCTGCCGGTGGCCCGGCCGAGTTGCTCGTCGTATCGCAGTTCACGCTCTACGGCGACACCCGCAAAGGACGCCGCCCGAGTTGGATCGCGGCCGCCCGGCCCGAGCACGCCGAGCCGGTGATCGATCGGCTCGTCGCCGAGCTGCGCGCGCTGGGTGCCACCGTCGCGACCGGGCGTTTCCGCACCGACATGCAGGTCGGTCTCGTCAACGACGGCCCGGTGACCGTGCTCGTCGAGACCTGACGCGGCGCCGGTCGGTACTGCCGCGCTGCCGACGGGTATCGCGGCGATCACCGATGGGGGCTGCTTGAATCCCGGCCGTGACCTTCCGCCTCACCCGTCCGGTCGTCGCGCTCGTCGGCGGGTTGCTCGTCGCCTTGTCGATGCCGCCATGGGGGTTCTGGCCGCTGGCGGTGGTCGGCGTGGCCGTGTTCGAGTACGCCCTCAAGGACGAGCCCTCGGCGCGCTACCGGGCGCTGCTCGGTTTGGCGTTCGGCGCCGGCTGGTTCTATCCGGCGATGGCGTGGATGTGGTTCCTGACCGCTCCCGGCTATCTGCTGACGGCGTTGCTGTTCGCCGGATTGCACGCCGGCGCGGCCGCGCTCGCCCCGCCCGGACCGTGGCGCACGATCGGTCGCCCGGCTGCGCACGCGCTGGTCGAAGCGGTCCGCCTGGCGTTCCCGTTCGGCGGCGTGCCGGTGGCCACCTTGGCGATCGGTCAGGCCGGAGGGCCGCTGCTCGGTCTGGCGCGCGTCGGCGGGGTGATGTTGATCACCTGGGTCGTGCTGCAGATCGGGTTCGCCTTGGCCGGGCCGGCACCGGCCGTGCCGCGCCTCGCCGCCCGGCGCCGGCCCGACGCCACCGGGCGTCCGCACGGTGTGCTCGCGCTCGCCGCGATCGTCGTCTTGGTGGTGCTCGCCGGCGTGGCTCCGGAAGGCCGCGACACAGGCGCGACCGTGCGGGTCGCGGCCGTGCAAGGTGGCGGCCGGCAGGGCACACGGGCGCTCGATGTGCCGAGTGCGCAAGTCACGGAAGCCCACGTCGCCGCGTCGGCGGCGATCACGCCGGCCGACGGCGTCGACCTCGTCGTGTGGCCGGAGAACGCGATCGACGTCGACGACGAACCGTTCGTGGGCAGCGCCGACCATCGCCTCGTCGCCGAGCAGGCCGCGCGCCTGGGGGTGCCGTTCGTCGTCGGCGTCACCGAGGACTCCGAATACTCGAACTATCCCGAGGAGGGACGCTTCGTCAACGCCCAGGTGGTCGTCGAACCCGACGGCTCGGTGTCGGGCCGCTACGAGAAGGTGCAGATCGTGCCGTTCGGCGAGTACGTGCCGTTGCGCGGCCTGCTCGAGGCGTTCGGTGCTCCGGTCGACCAGGTGCCGAGCGACGCGATCGCCGGGCGCGACCCGGCCGTGGTCACCGCCGCAGGCGTGCGGCTGGGGACGATGATCTCGTGGGAGGTGTTCTTCGGTGACCGCGCCCGGGCGGCCGTGGCGCCCGGCGCCGACGTGCTCATCAACCCCACCAACGGGGCCAGCTACACGGGCACCATCGTGCAGGGCCAACAGGTGGCGTCGAGCCGCCTGCGAGCCGTCGAGCAGGGGCGCTGGGTGGTGCAGGTAGCGCCCACCGGGTTCTCGGCGTTCGTCTCACCCGACGGCGACGTGTTCGACCGCACCGGCACCAGCGAGCGGGCGGTGTTGATCCGGGACGTACCGCTCCGGGCCGGCACCACGTGGTACCACGCGCTCACCGACTGGCCGTGGGTGACGGCCCTCGGTGCGCTCCTGGTGGCCGCCCACGTCGGGGCGCGGCGCCCGGGCGCCGGCCGCACCGAGAGGTAACCCGTCACGCGCGGCTGACATCTGGTGCACGTGGCTTCAGCTACCGCCGAACCAGTCGGAACGGTGCCGCACCTTGGTGAGTTCGTGGCGCTGCCGAAGACGCGACACCTCGTCGCTGTGGCGCTGTTCACCGGCAGTCTTCGGGCGTCGCAGGACGTACCAGCATCCAGCGACGAACAGGACGACCACCACGGCCGCCGTCGACAACAACTCTCACGCGTCGAGAGCAGCGGCGAACGCGTCGTCTTCGTCGTCGGTGAGGTCGTCGATCAGCAACGTGTCGAGCGATGGGAGTACCGGGGCTGATGCGAGCTGGTCGGCTGTGAGGTCAGCCGGCAGCAGTGCCGTGCCTGGGGCGGTGCCATGGCTGTGGCGTGCCGCGTCACTCATGACTTCCAGCGTAACGCCGGGCGTCAACCGCCGGCGACGAACGCGACGACGACGTAGGCCGTCCGCGGGTGAGCCGATCTTGCCTTCCGGCCGCGACGAAGCGGGGAACGAAGCGCGGAAAACCCCGTGACACCCCCTCTCTAGGGTTGGGGGCGTGGATGTGTTCGAGCTCGCCGATGCGTGGGCGGCTTCGCCGGACGGGGTGGCCGGGTTGAAGGCGTTCGCCGAGGCGTGCGACCCGGCTGTGCTCGATGGCCTGCTGCGCGACGTCGAACTCGAAGCGCGGCGGCTCGAAGCCCGCCGGGCGGTGCTGTTGGCAGCCGCGGAACGCCGCAAAGTGTTCCGGGCCGATGCCCACGCGTCGATGTGGGGCATGCTGCGCGCCAACTTGGGGTGGTCAGAAGCCGACTGCAAGGGCCGCATGCGGGTCGCTCGGTTGTGCGACCAGTTCCCGGAAGCACTCGACACGCTCGCCTCGGGCACCGCGTCGGTGGCCAACATCGGTGAGATCGCTCGAGGTTTCGCCAACCCCCGCGTCGGCGACCAGATCGAAGCCGTGTTGCCGCAACTGTTGAATGATGCGGCCCGGCTCGAACACGACGAGGTCCGCGATCGGGTGCGTCGTTGGGAACTCCTCACCGATGTCGACGGGGCGCATCGTCAGGCCGGCATCGATCACGAATCACGCAACGCGCACGTCACCGACTTTGCCGGGATCGTCACCGTGGTCGGCACCGCCACCGGCATCGAAGGCGCCGAGATCAGAGAGATCTTCGAACGCTTCGTCGATGCCGAGTTCCGCACCGACTGGGATGCCGCCAAGATCCAACACGGCGACCAAGTCTCGAAGGCGTTGTTGGCGCGTACCGATGGGCAACGCCGGGCCGACGCGTTGTTGGCGATCTTCCGCACCGCCGCCGCAGCCGCCCCCGGCACCCAGTGGCGGCGCCCGGTCGTCAACATTCTCGTCGACCAACGCACCTTCGAGGACCACCTCACCCTGCAGGGTTTGTTCCCCGAGTGGTACACCAACCCCTTCGAGCAGCGGGCCGACCCGCTGCTTCGCGACCGGCGCTGTGAGACGACCACGGGCACCCTGCTGACGCCGGCCGAGGTCTTCCAAGCCGCCCTCGCCGGCCATATCCGCTACCAGATCGTCAACACCGTCGGCCAAGTTGTCCGGCAAGGCCGCAAGCAGCGCCTCTTCACCGGGCTGACCCGCGAAGCGGTGATGCAACAGTCCAAACGATGTACGCACCCCGGCTGCCGGGCCCGACGACAACTCCAAGCCGACCACACCACTCCCTACTCGCACGGCGGCTCGACCACCACCACAAACGGTGGCCCCGGCTGCCCCCGCCACAACCGCGATCGTTACACTCGCGGCTACACCGTCACCCGCACCACCACGGGGTGGCACACCTACCGCCCGGACGGCACCGCGATCGGCTAGGCGTAGACGGTTTCGCGGTAGTCGGAGAAGACGATGATCCGCTGGCGGGTCGAGCCCGGCGGGTGGCACGCGAACAGGGTCGCTTGCGGGGTGGCGGTCGGTTCGACGATCCACACGGCCGACGGATCGACGATCTCGATCCGGTTGACGACGTAGATGTGGCGGGCGCCGTCGTCGCCGACGAAGATGATCTCGTCGCCGGCCACGAGATCGTCGACGTGCCGGAACACGGCGTGCTTGCTCGTGCGGTGCCCGCCGACCACCACGTTGCCACCCGAGCCGGGCATCGCCGAGCCGGGCCAGTGCCCGGGACCGCGGTCGAGGGTGGTCATGCGGATGCCCTCGTACATCACCATGTCGACGCCGATCGCCGGGATCTGGATCCGCCCGAGACCGATCACCGGCTCCTGAGCGCGGGTGTCCTGGGGCGGGGCGATCGGGTTGGCTTCGGCGGCCGGCAAGGCGACCGAGGGTGCGGTGGTGGGTGGCGCGGTGGTGGCCGGGATGGTGGTCGGGGCGGCCGTGG
>JAEZFY010000105.1 GCA_023417265.1 Actinomycetes bacterium
CACAGCACCACGCAACTGACCGCCACGTAGGGCGTCACCATCCGTACGTCGGCCCAGGTCGCATTGGTGAGCCGCCCGAGGATCCACGTGTACACCTCGCGGACGACCTCCGAGTTGCGTTGCAGCAAGTAGGTCTGCACGGCGGTCAGCAGCGACACCATCGCCACGCCGGCGAGCACGAGCGTGGCGGTCGAGCGCAGCCCACCGAATGCGGCCCCGACGACGTAGGTGAGCGCCACCGCACCGAGCGCGAACGCGAACGCCACCGACGGGACCGGGTCGATCGGCCAGTCGGCACCGGCGCCACGGAACGTCGCTAGCATCAGCGTCGCTCCCAACCCGGCGCCGGCCGCCGCACCGAGTTGGTAGGGGTCGACGAGCGGGTTGCGGAACACGCCCTGGTAGCTCGCGCCGCCGACCGACAACATCGCCCCGACGAGCCCACCGAGCACGACCCGCGGCATGCGCACCTTCCACACGATCGCCCACTGCGTGTCGCTGACGCCGGAGTCGATCGAGATCAGCGGCAGATGGTCGAGCAACGCCAGCGGGATCCGCCACCACGCCGGCCCGGCCGGTCCGCTGAGGACGCCGACCGCGAGCGTGGCGACCGCGGCGGCGACGCCACCGATCAGCCACGCCCGGTCGCGCACGTCACCCGGCCGCCTGCAGCGCACCCACCGTGGCGACCGCCGCGCCGACCTGCTCGATGTAGTCGGCGATCCGGGGGCCCCAGCGCGAGGCGACGTCGTCGTCGAGCTCGACGACCCCGCCGTTGGCGACCGCGGCGATCGTCTCCCACCCTGGCCGGGCGGCGACCGTGACGGCCGACTCGTTGGAGTACTTGGTGTCGGCGAGGAAGATCAGGTCGGGATCGGCGGCGATGATGTACTCGGAGCTGAGCTGCGGGTACGGGTTGTCGGCGTTGCCCTCGTCGGCGATGTTGACGAGCCCGAGTTCGGCGTAGACGGCACCGATGAACGTGTCGGACGTGACCGAGAAGTACGTGTTGTCGAGCTCGTGGTAGTACGTGAGCGGCTCGTCGAGCTGCGGAAGGCCGGCGATCGCGGCGTCGACGCGGGTGCTCATATCGAGCACAAGTTCGGCGGCCTCACCTACCCGCTCGACGCGCGCGCCGAGCTGTTCGACCTGGGCGTAGACCGCGTCGAGATCGGCGGGGGCGTCGCCGACGAACGTGGCGATGCCGAGATCCTCGAGCTGGGTGACGAGCTCGTCGTAGCCGCCCTGGACGACGACGAGGTCGGGTTCCAGCGCGGCGATCGCCTCCACGCTCGGCTGGAACGCGTCGAGACCGACCATCTTTTCGGCGGCCTCGGGCGGATAGTTGGAGTAGTTGTCGACGGCCAGCACCTGGTCGCCGGCACCGAGCGCGTACAGCATCTCGGTGTGTGTCGGCGACAGCGACACGATCGCCTGCGGGGCCGCGTCGACCGACTCGGTGCCGGGCGCCGTCGAGCCGGGGACGCCGCCGGCGCCGACCGGGTCGGTGCCCGGAGCGCTCGTCTCGGGCGCGGTCGTGGCGCTGGTGGGGGCGCTCGACGCGCTGGCCGGGGCGCTCGCCGCGGTGGACGGGGTGGTCGTCGAGCCGGCGTCGTCGTCGCCACCGCATGCGGTGATGAGCGTGGTCGCGCCGACCAGGACGATGGTCAGGAGCTTGCGGTACATGAGTGCCTTCCCTTGCCTCGAGGGTCCGGTATGAAGCTCGTGGGGTCGACCGGGCTCGCCCGCCGGGCCACCAGGGCTGGTCGGGACCACCGTTGCGGGACAGCGCCGGGATCTCACCGGACTTCGCGCTCACACGTGCGGCGCTGACGTTACCGCCTAGCCTCCGCCGCATGACAGACGCGCTGACCGACGATCCGCGCCCCGACGGGTTGCGCTCGGTGCCGTCGCTGGTGCTGGTGAACACCGGCGACGGCAAGGGCAAGAGCTCGGCCGCGTTCGGGGTGATGCTGCGGGCGCTCGCGGCGGGTTGGAAGGTCGCCGTCGCCCAGTTCGTGAAGTCGAACGAGTGGAAGGTCGGCGAGGAGCAGATCGGCCGCCAGCTCGGCGTCGACTGGTACGCGTTCGGCGACGGGTTCACGTGGGACTCGGCCGATCTCGAGCATGACAAGGCGCTCGCCCGCGAGGGCTGGGCCGCCGCCAAGGCGCTGATCGACAGCGACGAGTACCGGCTCGTGATCCTCGACGAGCTGACCTACCTGTGCACGTGGGGATGGGTCGACACCGCCGACGTGGTGGCCGCGATCGCGGGCCGTCCCGAGCGGGTCAACGTGATCATCACCGGCCGCGACGCGCCGGCCGAGATCGTCGACCTGGCCGACACCGTGACGGAGATGCGCGAGATCAAGCACGCCTACCAGCAGGGCATCCGCGCCAAGCGCGGGATCGACTACTGACGCCGCAATCCGGACCGGCGCGCCACCGGGCGGATCGGCCTAGCCTGCCGCGGCATGTTGACCGTGCTGCTCGGCGGCGCCCGCGCGGGCAAGAGCTCGCTGGCCGAGCGGTTGGCGCACGCGGCCCGCACACCGGTCGTCGTCGTGGCCACCGGTGAACCGTTCGACGACGAGATGGCCGCGCGGATCGCCCGCCACCGCGCCGACCGACCCGAGGGCTGGATGGTCGTCGAGGAACCGCTCGACCTGGCGGGTGCGATCGCCGCGGCCGACCCGTCGGCGTTCGTGATCGTCGACTGCCTGACGACCTGGCTCGGCAACACCACATTCCACGGCATCGCTCCCGCGGTCGCCGACGTCCTCGCCGCGATCGCCGCACGGCCCGGTCGCACCATCGTGATCTCCAACGAGGTCGGCTGGGGCATCGTCCCCGCCGACCCGGCCACCCGCGAGTACCGCGACGCGCTCGGCCGCCTCAACCAACGCTTCGTCGCCGCCTCCGACGACGCCTTCCTCGTCGTCGCCGGCCGCACCGTCCGGCTCGACCCATGAGTCACCGGGACGCGGGGAAGGTCGGAGAGATGTGGGTGGTCTCATGACTGACGTGTTGCGGCGTGCGCTGCTCGGCTTGCCGGAGGTGGACGCGACCGCGGCTGCGGCGGTTGCGGAGCGGGCGGCCAACACGTTGCGGCCGACAGGTGCGTTGGCGGCGCTCGACGCGGTCGCCGTGCACCTGGCCGGGTGGCAGCAGACGACGCGGCCGGCCGTGCGGCGCCCGGCGGTGCTCGTGTTCGCCGGCGACCACGGCGTCGCCGGCGCGGGCGTGTCGAACTATCCGGCCGACATCACCGCGGCGATGCTCGCCGCGGTGCAGCAGGGCCGCGCCACGGTGAACGCGATGGCGGCGGCGGCCGGCGCATCGGTCACCGCGGTCGATGCCGGTGTGGGCCGGCCGACCGGCGACATCCGCGTCGAGCCGGCGCTCACGGCCGAGCGCTTCGACGAGATCTGCGTCACCGCGTTCGCGCACGTCGACGAACTGGCCGCGGCCGGCACCGACCTGCTGATCCTCGGTGAGCTCGGCATCGGCAACACGACCGTGGCGGCGGCGTTGGCCACGGCACTCGCCGGGGTGCCGATCGCCGATTCGGTCGGCCGCGGCACCGGTGTCGACGACGACGGGCTGGCCCGCAAGTGCGCCGCGGTCGAGCAGGCGGCGCGACGGGTCGCCGGCGTCGACGACCCGCTCGAAGTCCTCCGCCAGATCGGTGGCGCCGAGCTGGTGGGGATGGCCGCGGCGTGCGCGCAGGCGCGCCGGCACCGCCTGCCGGTGTTGCTCGACGGGTACGTCGTGACCGCCGCCGTGCTCCCGCTGGCCGGCGCGCTCGATCACTGCCTCGCCGCGCACGTATCGGCCGAGCCCGGTCATCGGCGCGTGCTCGACCACCTCGGGCTGGCGCCGCTGCTGGCGCTCGACCTGCGGCTCGGCGAGGCGACGGGTGCGCTCGCCGCGCTGCCGCTGCTCAAACTCGCCTGCCGAGCGGTCACCGACACGGCCACGTTCGCCGAGTGGTTCGGCGAGGTGGCTCCCCGATGAGCGGTCTGGTCGGCGCGCTCCGATTCCTGACACGGGTGCCGATCCCCGGTCGTGCAGACGTGCCGCACCACCGTGCCGTGCCGTGGTTCCCGGTGGCCGGCGCGCTGATCGGCGCGGTGGTCGGCGGGGTCGCGGCGGGGCTCGCCGAATGGGTGGCGGCCGGGCTGGCGGCCGCGCTCGCCGTCGTCGTCGGCCTGCTGATCACCGGCGCGTTCCACGAGGACGGACTGGCCGACTGCGCCGACGCGTTCGGCGGTGGCTGGGATCGCGAGCAGCGCCTGGCGATCCTGAAGGACAGCCGCCACGGCACGTACGGCGTCGCCGCGCTGTGCGCATCGATCGTCGTGCGCGCGTTCGCGGCGGCGAGCATCCCCGGGCAGGCCGCGCTGTTCGCCGGCTTTGTGGCCGCCCACACGCTCGGGCGCGCGGCCGCGGTGGCGGTGCTCGCGTGGGTGCGCCCGGCGGCCCCCGCTGCGCAGGGC
>JAEZFY010000127.1 GCA_023417265.1 Actinomycetes bacterium
CGCCAGCCGCGACGTCGAGGTCGTGCTCGGCGATGCCGCCCAAGCCGAGCTCGAGCTCACCGATCCGCGCATCGCCGGCGAGATCACCGTCGACGTGCGGGCCACCTCGTCGCTCGACGGGATCGCCCTGCGCGGCGAGGTGCGGGTGCCGTGGGCGGGCGAGTGCCGGCGCTGTCTCGTCGCCGTCTCCGGTGTGGCCGTGGCCGAGGTCGACGAACTGTTCGTTACCGGCGAGTCGCTGCGCGAGGACGCCCTGCCGATCGAGGGCGACCAGCTCGACCTGGCCCCGCTCGCCCGCGAGTACGCCTTGCTGGAACTGCCGGAGGCCCCGCTGTGCCGCGCCGATTGCGCAGGGATCTGCCCGGTGTGCGGGATCGATCGCAACAACGCCAGCTGCGATTGCGACACGTCGGTGCGTGACGAGCGGTGGGGCGCCCTCGACCAGCTCCGCCTCGACGAACCGGGCGACACGTGACGCCGCGGCACGCCTGCGCTGCCGGACGATTTCGCCGATAGCCTGGCGCAGCCCTTCTCGAAGTTGATTGTTGGAGTTCGCTGTGGCCGTTCCGAAGCGTAAGAAGTCGAAGATGAAGTCGCGCAGCCACCAGGCTGGCGCGTGGAAGCTGGGTGCGCCGGCGCGCAGCACCTGCCCGCGCTGCGGCAACGCCAAGGTGCCACACACCGTGTGCCCGTCGTGCGGTTGGTACAAGAACCGCGTCGTCATCGACGCTTCCTGATTCCGCACTGATGCTCCCGATCGCGGTCGACGCGATGGGCGGCGACCACGCCCCCGACGCGATCGTGGCGGGGGCGCGAACCGCCGCCGCGGCCGGCACCCCCGTTGTCCTGGTCGGGCCGGGCGATCTTGGCGACCGCGTCGACTTGGGCGGGTTGCCGCTGATCCCCGCCGGCGAAGTCATCGAGATGGACGAGGACGGAGGTCGCGCCGTCCGTCGTAAGAAGGATTCCACGCTCGTCCGCGCCGCCGAGGCCGTGCGCGACGGCCAGGCCTCGGCGATGGTGTCGGCTGGCAACACCGGCGCCACGATGGCCTCGGCGCTGTTGCGGATGGGGCGCATCAAGGGGGTCAACCGCCCGGCGATCGCCACGATCATCCCCGTTCCCGGTGGGCGCCCCACGGTGCTGCTCGACGCCGGGGCGAACGCCGAGGTGTCGCCCGAGTGGCTCGTGCAGTTCGCCCAGATGGGTTCGATCTTCGCTCGCCACCGGTTCGGGCTCCCCGAGCCGACAGTCGGGCTGCTGTCGATCGGCGAGGAGCCGGGCAAGGGCGACTCGCTCCGCAAGGAGGCGTTCGAACTGCTCTCGGCGGCCGCCGAGTCGAGCGACCTCAACTTCATCGGCAACGTCGAGGGTCGCGACGTGATGGCCGACACGGCCGACGTGGTAGTGGCCGACGGGTTCGTCGGCAACGTCGTCCTGAAGACGCTCGAAGGTGGCCTCAA
Source organism: Actinomycetes bacterium (assembly GCA_023417265.1). Lineage (GTDB taxonomy): Bacteria > Actinomycetota > Acidimicrobiia > Acidimicrobiales > Ilumatobacteraceae > Ilumatobacter. Next base: position 1,464 of record JAEZFY010000127.1, read on the forward strand.
GGCGGTCATCAAGGCGCTGTTCGGTGTGTTCGCCGACCCGGCGGTGAAGGAGCACGCCGATGCGTTGCTGCCGGCGCTGCTGCCGCTCTACAGCCAGCTCGACCCGGAGACGTACGGCGGAGCGATGCTGCTCGGGGTCGACGGTGTGTGCATCATCAGCCACGGTTCGTCGAGCGAGCGGGCGATCGTCAACGCGATCGGGGTCGCCCGCGAGATGGTGGAAGCCAACGTGGTCGGCGAGATCGCCGCCGCGATCCGCCCTGGCGGCACGCCAGAAGCCGCCCTTCCCGAACCCGTCGACTGACTGTTCGCCAGGCGGTGGCGTGTCCCCGAAGCGGACCTCATGCGGTCAACCGGTGAGGCCGAGCCCGTTGTCGACGGTCGGGTAGGTCAGCGGGTCGGCTGCGAGTAGCACCTGGCGCTGGCGCTCGAGCTCGGCGCACCGTGGATCATCGGGGAACCGGCCGGCTTGGTCGGGCCAGACGATCTGGAGGATGTCGGGCGGGTCGATCCGTGGCTCCCGGCGAGGGTCGCGCGGGAACCAACTGGCGATCCGGTACGGGTCGGTGAGCACCCACTCCGGCGGCACGACGTCGAGGCGGAACGGAAGTCCGAGCACGTCGAAGACGCGGTCGGACGGGAGCGACTCCAGCAGGCCGTGGGCGTCGATCTGGTGGGCGACATCGTGGGTCAGATGGGCAATCACCTCGAGGCTGAACAGACCGGTGGTGACCAGTTCGGCTTGCCTGCGGCGACTCCGTCCGACGGTGTACGACCACGGTCGGCCGGTAAAGCCACAGTTGCAGCCTGGGCGCTGGCACGCCCCGGTATCGATCGCGAAGACGCGGAACGGCGGTGTGCGATGCCGCTGGCGGGGTGGGCGGTGACGGGGCTTGTTGCTCATGCACCGACGATGCGCGCGCGGGTGTCGCAGTCGGAGACCGACGTCGGGGAGCGGTCCCCGGTTCTGACCTGCCCGGAGGCCTGTCGAACGCAAAGGCCCAGGTCACCGGCGCGATACCGGCAGAACCGCCGGGGAGGCTCCACTGAGCTGAAAATCCAGGTCAACCCTATTGACGACGAACACCAGTACGATATGATAGTGATCATGTTCGGTCAATTGGTCGAGGAGCGCATGGGTTGGACCACCGCCCAGCTCGACGCCGAACTGCGCGAGATCGAGTTGGCGCACCGAGCGCTCGAGGCGCGGCGGGCGAGCAACCTCGTCGCCGCCGAAGCTCGCCAGGTCGCCGCGGTCGACGGTCACCGGTCCACCCAGGCCTACGTGCGGGCCACCACCAACCAGCCGGCACCCGTGGCGGGAGTGCAGGTTCGGCGCGCCCGGTTCTGCCGAGAGTTCCCGGCCGCAGGAGAGGCGCTCGCGGCCGGCTACGTCGGTGTGTCGCAAGTCGACGAGTTGGCACGGGTTGCCCGGCATCCGCGAGTCGGCGTGCTGGTCTCCGAGGAGTTCGTCAGGCTGTTCCTCGACCACGCCGAGCACTTCCCGTTCCGCGACTTCAAGGCGCTCGTCGATCGTTGGCTGATGCTCGCCGACCAGGACGGCGCGTGGCGGGATCACCTCGACAACGTCGCTGCCCGCAACGCCTCGGTCCACGAGGTCGGTGGCGGGTTGAGCGGCACGGTCGAGGGCGGCGACGCACTGACGGCCGAGCGCATCCGCAAGATCTTCGATCGATTCGTCGAAGCCGAGTTTGATCGTGACGTCGCACTCCGCAAGGAGACCCACGGCGACCACGCCGACGCGTTTCCTCTGGCGCGTACCGACCGCCAGCGCCGGTTCGACGCCTTCATCGCGATCTGCGACACCGCCAACGCCCACGCCGACGCACCCGGCAAGCCGGTCGACGTGTGCGCCAACGTGATGATCGATCAGCGCACGCTCCATGAGGCGTTCGCTCAGGCCGGAGTCATGCTGCCGAACGGCAACGTGTTCGACCCCGAGGAGCTCGATCGCGATCAACGCGTCCGCGAGGCACTTCTGGCCGAACTGCTCGATCCGGAGGCGTTCCTCAAGCGGCGCTGCGAAACCTCTTCAGGGCAACCGGTGCACCCGCGGCTCGTCGCCCAGGCGCTGATCGGCGGGTACGTCCGCAAGGTCGTCGTCGACTCGGTTGGAGAGATCGTCACGGTCGGATCCTCCAAGCGCTTGTTCACCGGCGCGTGGGCAGTGGGAGCCCGGCTCGGCCGGCCGACGTGCGAACACCCAGGATGCGAGCTCCCCGCCGACTTGTGCGACGTCGACCATCGAGTTCCGTGGAGCGAAGGCGGCGAGACGACGCAGGGCAACTCGGCCATCGAGTGCAACACGCACAACCGGCTCAAGCACGCCCGACGATGGCGCACGGTGCGGGCCCGCAATCGACGGCTGGTCACCATCCGGGCCGACGGCACACTGATGCTGCCGGCCGGCGAACGGCCACCAGAGCTGACCGAGCAACAACGCTTGCAGCGCATCTACCTGCGCTACAGCGACATCATGTCGCCCGCCGCCTGACACAACTGCGCGGCTGCATTTGGCCAGCTCACCCACGTTGACAGCGGTTCGCAAGCGCGCGTCAAGCGGGAGCCGTCACGGTGCACGACATGAACGCAGCAGCACTCGAACTCAGCCCCGTCCCCACCGTCGCGATCGGTCACGAGCTCCCCGACGTCACCGCCTACCTGGCCGTGCACCAGGCGATGCGCACCTCCAACGAGCAGTTGGTCACGGCCCTGGTGCGGGCCTTGCACTACGACCCCCGCCGGATCGGGGCACTGCGACGATGGTTCGCCGGCTACGCCGCCGAACTGCGCACACACCATCGCATCGAGGACGACATCATCTTCCCCGCCTTGGCCGAGCGCTCGGCGCGCTTCGGGCAGCTCGCCCCGGCGCTCGACGCCGACCACCACCGCCTCGACGAACTGATCGACGCGCTCGACGACGTGCTCACCCGCTGGGCGGCATGCCACGACATGCGCGCCACGGGCACCTACCGGGAGGACGCGATCTTCTACGCCGTCGAACTGCGCGACCTGCTGGCCACGCACCTCGGCATCGAGGACGCCGAAGTGATCCCCGAGATCCAGCGCCAGTTCACCGCCGCCGAATACGCCGAGTTCGACAAGGCCGCCGCCAAGGCGATCACCCTCAAGCACGCCTTCTGGACCGTGCCGTGGATCGTGGCCACGTTCGACCCGGCCACGGTCGAGCAGCTGTGGGCGGAGGCCCCGGCGATGCTCAAGTTGGTCCACCGCCTGAGCCATCGCTCGTACGCCCGTCTCACCGCCGCCGCGTTCTCGCCGGCAGCCAGCCTGGTGGGAGGCCGGCGATGATCCACGTCAGCTTGCGCGACCTCCAGTGGCGCCGCCGCCGTTACGTGATCGTCGTCTTCGTCGCCTCGCTGGCGTTCGGCCTAGCGCTGTTGATGAGCGGGGTGTCCTACGGCCTGTCGCAGGAAGGCGACAACATGTTGGAGCTGTTCGGAGCCGACCGGTGGATCGTCCCGGAGAGCGTCGACGGCCCGTTCTCGACGACCCAGCTGCTCGCCGCCACAGAGCTCGATGCAGTTGCCGCCCAGCCCGACGTCACCGCCGTCAGCGCGCTCCTGATCGGGCGCACGATGATCGACGGCGTCGGCGTCAACGTGATCGGCTACGACCCGGCCAGCGCGATGCTGCCGGCCAAGCTCGCCGACGCGCGAGCGAACATGCACAACCCCGACGCCCCGATCGTCGACGCCCTGTTTGCCGGCGGTCTCGGTGACACGTTCGAGCTCAACGGGCGCCGTCTCACGGTCGGCGCCGAGGTGTCCGGCACGGCGTTCTACTTCAGCATGCCCACCGTGTGGCTTCCGCTGCCGGCCGTGCAGTCCTCCTTGTTCGCCGGGCAGGACGTCGCCACCGCGTTCGTGGTGCAGGGCGAACTCGACCCGGCCACCGGCGCCTCGGCCACGATCGACGTGCTCACCAACGCCGATGCCCAGGCCGACTACGACCGGGTGCTCGGCGCCACCGCCGACACCCTCAACATCATCAACACCCTGCTGTGGCTGATGGCGACCGGCGTGGTCGCCGCGATCGTGTATGTCAGCGTGCTCGAGCGCTCCCGCGACTTCGCCACGCTCAAGGCGGTCGGCGTCGCGAACCGCTCACTGATCGGCGGGTTGCTCGCCCAGTCGAGCGCACTCTCGCTGGCGAGCGCCGTCGCCGCGGTGGGCGTCGCCAAGGCGCTCAGCCCATCGTTCGGTTTCCCCGTCACGATGCCGGCCGACGCCTACGCCCAACTGCTCGTCGTGGCGCTCGGGGTCGGCGTGCTGGCGAGCCTCGTCGGGATCCGCAAGATCACCCGTATCGACCCTGCGTTGGCCTTCGGAGGTGCCGCATGAACACGAACCCACCCACCACGAGCCTCCACGGGAGCCGCCTCGTCATCGACCGGTTGACCGTCGCCTACCAGGCGGCCGCCGACACGGTCGTGCCGTTCGCAGACTTCAGCCTCACGGTCGAGCCCGGCGAGCTCGTGCTCCTGCACGGGCCGAGCGGATGCGGTAAGACCACCCTGCTGAGCGCGATCGGCGGCCTGCTGACACCCCGGTCCGGCTCGATCATGCTCGGCGGGTTGCCGATCACCGGCGCCACGGGCAGGCGCGTGCTGCAGCACCGCCGCGACAACGTCGGCATCGTCTTCCAGGCGTTCAACCTGGTCCCCAGCCTGAGCGCCCTGGAGAACGTGGCCGTGCCGATGCGCGTCGCCGGCCTGTCACGGCGCGCGGCGAAGGACCGAGCGATCGACCTGCTCACCCAGTTGGCGCTCGACCACCGCCTGCACCACAAACCGGGCACGTTGTCGGGTGGCCAGCAGCAGCGAGTGGCGATCGCCCGAGCGCTCGCCAACGACCCGCCGGTGATCCTGGCCGACGAACCGACCGCCCATCTCGACCACGCGCAGATCGACAACGTCCGCGCGATCCTCCGCCAGATCGCCGACGCCGGACGGATCGTCGTGATCTCCACCCACGACGACCGCCTCACCGGCATCGCCGACCGCATCGTCCGGATGGCTGCCACGCCGACAGCCGGCGCGGCGTCGACTGCCGTGAGCGAGAACGCCGGCGAGCTCGTCCCGGTCTGATCGTTCGGGACGCCCGCGGGTTCTGTGGCAGGACATCTGGCCGAATCGCCCAGTTGTCCTGCCGCAGAGTTCTGGGGTTCCGGGTCGGGGGGGGGTCGAGTCCGGCGCCATCACCAGCTGAGTGAGTAGCCTGGCTACGTGCCTGCTGAGACGCATGTGAACAAGGAGCCGATGTCCCGCGAGGAGATCTTCGAGATCGTCCGCGACCGGCTGGCCGACATCTTGGAGATCGACCCGGCCACGATCAGCGAGGGCCAGTCGTTCGTCGACGACCTCGAAGCCGACAGCCTGGCGCTGATCGAGCTGGTCGAATCGCTCGAAGAGGAACTCTCCGACCGCACGGTCGGGTTCCGCATCGAAGACGAAGACCTCGAAGACCTGAAGTCGGTGCGCGACGCCGTCGACTACGTGTTCGAGCGGACCAGGAACTGAGCGGTGTGATGTCGTGACGTTGGCGGCGCTCGAGCGGCGGCTGGGATACCGCTTCTCCGACCGCGCCTTGCTGCGTCGGGCGATGGCGCACCGCAGCTTCGTCGCCGAGACCCCCGGCGAGGAGAGCAACGAACGGCTCGAGTTCCTCGGCGACGCCGTGCTCGGGTGGGTGATCGCCGACCTCGTCTACCACCGCTTCGCCGACCTCGCCGAGGGCGCCCTGACCGACCTCCGCAAGAGTGTCGTCAACGCCACCGCGCTGGCGCACGTGGCCACCGACCTCGGCATCGGCGAGCATCTGATGCTCGGCCGCGGCGAGGACGCCGCCAACGGGCGCGAGAAGGTGTCGATCCTCTCCGACGCGATGGAGGCCGTGCTCGGCGCGGTGTACCTCGACGGAGGCCATGCCAGCGCGGCCGAACTGGTCGAGCGCTTGTTCCTGCCGCGGCTCGAAGCGGCCCGCCCGGCCTTGCACCGGCTCGACCAGAAGTCGGCGCTCCAAGAATGGGTCGCCGAACGCCAGTTGCCGGCACCCGAATACCGGCTGCGCTCCACGGGTCCCGACCACGACAAGACGTTCTTCGCCGAGGTCGTTGTCGGGGAAACGATCGTCGGGCGCGGCGAGGGGCACTCGAAGAAGTCGGCCGAGCAGGTGGCCGCAGGGATGGCGCTCACCGAGCTGTCCGGCAGCGACGCCTGATGCCCGAACTCCCCGAGGTCGAGACGGTCCGGCGCGGGCTCGCCCAGCTCGTGGTCGGTCGCCGCATCGAGCGGGTGGAGGTCGGCCGTGAGCGCAGCGTGCGGCGCACGTCGCCGGAAGCGCTCATCCACGGCCTGACCGGCACGACGATCCTCGCCGCCAACCGCCGCGGCAAGTACCTGCTGCTACCACTCGACTCGGGCGACACGCTGATGGTGCACCTGCGCATGAGCGGGCAGCTGCTCGTCGCCCGGGCCGGTGCGCCGCGCCCGGCGCACACCCACGTGGTGCTCCATCTCGACGGCCAGCCCGGCGACGAGCTGTGGTTCGTCGACCCGCGCACGTTCGGCGAAGTCGTGGTGTTCGACCCGACGAACGTGGCCGTCGAGGTACCCGAGCTGGCGGCGATGGGGCCTGATCCGATCGCTGAAGGTCTGTCGCTGGCCCAGCTGCGCCACATCGTGCGGTCGCGCTCGCGCCAGCTCAAACCGATGCTGCTCGACCAGCACGTGATCGCCGGGATCGGCAACATCTACGCCGACGAGATCCTGCATCGCGCCCGGCTCCGCCCGGGACGCCTCAGCGACACGCTCTCACCGGCTGCCGAACGGCGCCTGCACGCGGCGATCCACGACATCCTCGGTGCGGCGATCATGGCCGGCGGCTCGACGCTCGGTGACGCCCAGTACCTCGATCTGTTCGGCGACAACGGTTCGTATCAGGACGACCACCGGGTCTATGGCCGTGGGGGCCTGCGCTGCCTCACGTGCAACCGGGCGTGGTTGCGCACAACGCTGTACGCGCAGCGCACCACCGTGTACTGCGCCAACTGTCAGCGCTGACCGGGCCCACCCCCGGTTCGGGGGTCGCCCCACGCGGTCAGCGCCCGATCAACCGCAGCACCCGCTTGGCGAGTCGCGACGGCCGACCGGTGGCGGCTTCGCGGCGGTCGGCGTGGGCGAGCGCGGCGAACGCGGCGTTGATCGCCAGCCAGCGCAGCGGTTCGGGCTCCCACCGCCGAGAGTGGTGGGCGACCCACGGGAACGTCGTCCGCTCCGTTGCCTGCCCGGTAATCAGGTCGGCGAGCGTGCGCCCCGCAAGGTTCGCCGCGGCGACACCTTCACCCACGTAGCCGCCGAGCGACGCCACGCCCGACGTGCGGTCGAAGCGCACCGACGGTTGCCAATCGCGGGGCACGGCCAGCACGCCGCCCCAGCGGTTGCTGATCTCCGCCTCGGCGACTTGCGGCAGGACGTCGCGCAGCGTCGCCGCGATCGCGGCGTGGGCGCGCGCCTCGGCACCGGCCGAGATCCGCGACCCGTACAGATAGGCCGGGTTGCCGCGGGCCCCGAAGGCGATCCGGTCGTCGGCCGTGCGCTGCCCGTAGATCACGACGTAACGGTCGTCGGCGAACGTGGCGCGGCCGTGCAGTCCGATCTCGGCCCACACGTCGGGCGACAGCGGCTCGGTGGCGATCATCTGCGAGTACAGCGGCACGTGGGCGCGTCCCGGTCGGTACGCCTCGGTGGCCCACACCGCGACCTCGGCGCGCAGCGAACCGTGGGAGGTGGTCACCCGTCCGGGTTCGGCCGCGATCACCTCGGTCCGCTCGTGGATCGTGCCGCCGCGCGCCTCGACCGCGGCAGCGAGTCCGCGGGCCAGCGCCAGCGGTTGGATCGCCGCGGTGTGGGCGAAGAACAGCCCGCCGAGCACACCTGTGGCCGCCAATTCGGCGCGGGCCTCGCTGGCCGTCAGCAACCGCAGGTCGGCCTCCCCGAACCCGAGCGCGTGAGCGTGGGCGACCTCGTTGCGCTGGCGCTCGAGCTGCGGCGCGTTGCGGGCGAGGCGGATCGTGCCGCCGCGGGTGTACCCGCATTCGATCGACTCGGCAGCGCAGACCCGCCCGATCTCGACCACTGCGTCGAACAACGCGCGTGTCATCGCCGGCGGTATCCGATGCGTGGCCAGTTCGCCGATCGCCCAGCCGCCGTTGCGGCCCGACGCCCCGAACCCGACCTGTTCGCGCTCGACCACCGTGACCCGCACGCTCGGGTCGCGGGTCAGCAAGTAGTACGCGGTCCACAGCCCTGAGTAGCCGGCGCCGATCACGACGACATCGGCATCGCCGTCACGGTCGAGCGCCGGACGCGGGCGTGCGGGGCCGAGTTGGTCGAGCCACAGCGACCGATCGGCAGGTTGTTTCATCGGGGGTGTCACCCCGGATGTCACGGGCACGACGGGCACGTTAGGAGCAGGGGTTCGATGAAGAACACGTTTCGACACTGGACCGGCCTGGAACCATTCGTTACGTTGCCGCCCGATGAGTCTTGACACCGGGGTGGACGCGCGGACGGCAACGGACGCAGTGGTGGTGCTGCAGAACGTGCGCAAGGAGTTCGGCGACTACGTCGCCGTCGAGCACGCCGACTTCGCGATCCGGCGCGGTGAGTTCTTCTCGCTGCTCGGCCCGTCGGGCTGCGGCAAGACGACGCTGCTGAAGATGATCGCCGGCTTCGAGCAACCCACCGAGGGTGCCGTGCTGCTCGAAGGGGCCGACGTGTCGGCCGTGCCGCCGTACAAGCGCAACGTCAACACGGTGTTCCAGCAGTACGCGCTGTTCCCGCACATGTCGATCGTCGACAACGTCGCCTTCGGCCTGCGCTCCAAGAAGGTCGCCGCCGGCGAGGCCCGCCGTCGGGCGTTGGAGATGCTCGACGTCGTCCGGCTGGCCGAGTTCGCCAACCGCCGCCCGAACCAGCTCTCGGGCGGCCAGCAGCAGCGCGTCGCGCTCGCCCGGGCGCTCGTCAACATGCCCGCCGCGCTGCTGCTCGACGAGCCGCTCGCGGCGCTCGACCTCAAGCTTCGCGAAGCGATGCAGATCGAGCTCAAGCGGATCCAGCGGGAGGTCGGCATCACGTTCGTGTTCGTCACCCACGACCAAGGTGAAGCGCTGACGATGAGCGACCGGATGGCGGTGATGAGCCGTGGCCGCGTCGAGCAGATCGGCACGCCGTCGGAGATCTACGACCAGCCGGCGAGCATCTTCGTCGCCGGCTTCATCGGCTCGGCGAACCTCTTGCCCGGACGCGTCAGCCGCGACCCGTCGGCACCGAAGGTCGACCTGGCAATCGGCGCCACGATCGACGTGCCGAGCACGGCCGGGGTCGCCGGCGGCGGCGACGTCACCGTGGTGATGCGACCGGAACGCCTGCTCCTCCACACCGGCGACGTGCGCCCGGGGGCGAGCTTCGTCGGTCAGATCAAGGAAGTCATCTACCAGGGCAACGAGATCAAGCTGATCGTGATGCTCGACGAGCACACCGAGATCATCGTCGCCATCGATCCCGACGACGCGACCCCCACCACCAAGCCGGGCGAGCTGATCACGCTCACGTGGGTACCGACCGCACCGTTCGTGATGCCCGGGCGGTCGGCGATCGTCGGCGCCACCAGCACCGACTTCGACGAGGTCGAAGCGACGATGGCCGGAGCGCTCGACGCCGACGACGATGTCGACGCGCCGACCCCCGCCGAGGCGGCCGCCGCCAAGCTCGACGAGCCGAGTCAGCTCGGGCGCCGCGCCCTCATCGTCGGTGGGAGCGTGGCCGCCGCGGCTGCGGTGGTCGGCGGGGTGCTCCTGTTCACCGGTGACGGCGGCTCGGGCGGCGACGACGGTGACGCCGACGACGGACCGCTCGGCGGCACCGGCTCGAGCACGCTCGGCGGTGGGGCCAGCGAAGTCCGGATCCTCAACTGGCAGGCCTACATCGACCCCAGCGAGGACGGCGCCGTCGGCACCGTCGACCGCTTCATCGAGGCCACCGGCGTGCGCGCCCGCTACGTCGAGGATTTCAACGACAACAACGAGGTCTACAACCGGCAGATCGCACCGGTCATCGCCGGTGGGCAGGAGATGGAGTACGACATCATCTGCCCCACCAACTGGATGGCCGCCCGGCTCAAGTCGCTGGGCTGGATCGAACCGCTCCCGCTCGACCTGATCCCCAACCGCGTCAACCTCGCTGACCGCTTCGTCACCGCACCGTGGGACTTCGGCGCGATCTACAACCTCCCGTGGCAAGCCGGCATCACCGGCATCGCCTACAACCCGGCGCTCACCGGGCGTGAGTTCACCAAGGTCACCGACCTGTGGGACGCGGCCGTACGTGGCCGCGTGACGCTGCTCACCGAAATGCGCGACACCCTCGGCCTGGTGATGCTCGGCATGGGCGCCGACCCCACCGTCGTCGACGAAACCGCGGCGATGACCGCGATCGCGTTCATCCAAGACCAAGTGTCGGCCGGGCAGATCCGCAGCTTCACCGGCAACGAGTACCTCGACGGCCTGCGCAGCGGGGACATCGCCGCCTGCACGGCGTGGTCGGGCGACGTCGTCCAGCTCCAGTACACACACCCCGACATCCAGTTCTACATCCCCGAAGAAGGCGGGATCAGCTGGTACGACACGATGGTGATCCCGAAGGGTGCCGACAACGGTGCCGCCGCGGCCGCGTGGATGAACTTCGTCTACGACCCCAAACAGGCGGCCCAGCTGTCGTACTGGGTGCAGTACATCTCACCCGTCAAGGGCGTCCGCGAGGAGCTCCTGGCGATGGCCGAGGACCCCGACTACGCCGACGCCGCCGACCTTGCCAACAGTCCGATCCTGTTCCCGGACGAGGCCACCGCCGCCCGCCTCAAGGTGTTCGCCACACTGCCGGAAGACCTCGACGCCCGGCTCACCGATGCGTTCCTGGCGTTGACGGGAGCCTGAGCCGATGGCCGCCACCGCCGCTGCCGCCGACCGCACGCTGCGGACCGGGCGCCGGATCCCGTATCTGCTCGTCGTGCCGGGGCTGGCGTTCCTGTTCTTCTTCTTCATCGTCCCGCTGATCACGCTCTTCAAGATCAGCCTGTCGAGCAAACCCAACCCGCTCCTCGCCGAATACGAGTTCACCTGGGAGTGGGGCAACTGGACGACCGCCTTCGACGACTTCGGCGAGCAACTCGTGCGCTCGTTCGTCTACGCCGGGATCGCCACCGTGCTGTGCATCCTTATCGCCTACCCGATCGCCTACTTCATCGCCTTCAAGGCCGGCTCGTACAAGTTCATCGTGCTCGGCCTCGTGATGGTGCCGTTCTTCACGAGCTTTCTCCTGCGCACGATCGCCTGGCGCTCGCTGCTCGCTGACCAGGGCCCCGTGATGGACTTCCTGCAGGCGATCAGCATCGACGGCCTCCTCGACCGCATCGGGTTACTCCAGGACGGGCGGATCCTCAACACCAACCTCGCCGTGGTCGGCGGGCTCACCTACAACTTCTTGCCGTTCATGCTGATGCCCATCTACGTCAGCCTGGAGAAGATCGACGTCGGGCTGATGAACGCGGCGAGCGACCTGTACGCCCCGTTCAGCTCCACGTTCCGGCGGGTGATCCTGCCGCTCTCGCTGCCCGGCGTCTTCGCCGGCACGTTGCTGACGTTCATCCCGGCCACCGGCGACTTCATCAACGCCCGCCTGCTCGGCAACCCGAACACGTCCGTGATCGGCAACGTCGTGCAAGCCCAGTTCCTCAGCCGCAACGACTATCCGACGGCGGCCGCGATCAGCTTCGTGCTGATGGCGATCATCACCGTCGGCGTACTGATCTACTCGGCCGTTCTCGGCACGGAGGACCTGGCATGAGCACGACACGACCGGCCGGACGCCGACCCTGGGGCACGTACGCGCTGTACGTCGTCACCGCGCTCGGGCTCGTGTACCTGTTCATCCCACTCTTCACGATCGCCCGCTTCACGTTCAACAAGCCGGCGTCGAACTACAACACCGAGTGGAACGAGTTCACGCTCGACAACTGGAAGAACGCCTTCGACGCTTCCGACTACCGCGACGCGTTCGTCGAGTCGCTCAAGGTGGCCACGGTGGCGTGCACGCTGGCGACCATCCTCGGGGCCCTCGTGTCACTGGCGATCACGCGCTACAAGATGAAGGGCGGGGCCGCGATCAACCTGTTGCTCGTGCTCCCGCTGACCACGCCCGAGATCGTGCTCGGGGCGTCGACGTTCACGCTGTTCTTCAACCAGGGGGCGCAGTTCGGGTTCTGGACGATCGTGGTCGCCCACACGACGTTCTGCCTGTCGTTCGTGGCGCTCACCGTGAAGGCCCGCATCCGCGGCCTCGACTGGTCGCTCGAGGACGCGGCTGCCGACCTCGGCTCGCCTCCGTTGCGGACGTTCGTCAAGATCACCCTGCCGCTCGTGATCCCCGGCATCATCGGCGCCTTCTTGTTGTCGGTGTCGCTGTCGATCGACGACTACATCATCACCTCGTTCGTCGCCGGTCAGGTGTCGACGTTCCCGCGCGAGATCTGGGACTCCTACATCCGCGAGGTCGTCCCGCAGGTGCAAGTGTTCACGACGATGATCATGCTCGTCGTCATCGTGATCCTCGTCGCCACCACCGTCTACGGCCGCCGCAAGGCCAAGCAGGCGGCGTAGCGGTCAGACGTGGGTCATCGCCTCGGTGAGGGCGGTGCGCAGGGCGGCGACGATCTCGTCGAACTGTTCGGGGCCGGCGATCAGCGGCGGCGACAGCTGCACGATCGGTTCGGCCCGGTCGTCGGCGCGGCAGATCAGGCCGAGCTCCATCAAACGCGGTGACAGGAACCTGCGCAGCAGACGGTTGCGTTCGCCCTCGTCGAACCGGGCCGCGCTGGCGCGGTCCTTGACGAGCTCGAGCGCGTAGAAGTAGCCCTCGCCGCGCAGATCGCCGACGATCGGCAGGTCGCCCAGCGACTCGAGCCCGGCCCGGAACTCCGCCTCGTTGGCCCGCACGTGGGCGAGGATCTGCTCGTCCTCGAAGATCTCCAGGTTGCGCAGTGCGACCGCGCAGGCCACGGGGTGGCCGGCGAACGTGAACCCGTGCAGGAACGCCTGGCCGCTGCCGACGAACGGCTCGGCCAGCCGGTCGCTGACGATCATCGCCCCGAGCGGCTGGTACGCCGACGTGAGCGCCTTGGCGCAGGTGATGATGTCGGGCTGGTAGCCGTAGCGCTCGCACCCGAACATGTAGCCGAGTCGCCCGAACGCGCAGATCACCTCGTCGCTGACGAGCAGCACGTCGTACTCGTCGCAGATCTCGCGCACGCGCTGGAAGTAGCCCTCGGGCGGCGTCAGGCAGCCGCCCGTGTTCTGCATCGGTTCGAGGTAGATCGCGGCGACCGTGTCGGGGCCCTCACGAAGGATCGTCTGCTCGATCTCACCGGTGACGTACGCCAGGAACGCCTCGGGGTCGTCGCCGAGCGGGTGCCGGTAGCGGTTCGTGTTGGGCACCTTGTAGGCGCCTGGCACGAGCGGCTCGAACGGGTTGCGGATGGCCGGCACCCCGGTGATCGACAGCGCCCCCATCGACGTGCCGTGGTAGGCCATGTAGCGGCTGAGCACCTTGATCTTGTGCGGCTTGCCGACCGCGT
>JAEZFY010000304.1 GCA_023417265.1 Actinomycetes bacterium
GGCCGCCGGCGTGCGCGGCTTCACGGTGGCGGCCAGCGGCGACATCCTGCCCGAGAACCGGGTGCTCGCCAACGGGGTGGCCGCCGCGGCGGCCGGCGCACGCTACGACTTCGGGCCCTTGTTCGCCCACACGGCCCCGTTCGTCGGCGCCGCGGCGCTGGCGATCTGCCATCTCGAGGTGCCACTCGGCTGGCCCGCTCAGCGGGTGGGCGCCTACGGCCGCTCGCTGACCGCCAACCGCCTGCTCGGCCCGGCCGAGCTGGCCCCGGCACTCGCGGCCACCGGGTACGACCGCTGCTCGACCGCATCCAACCACAGCTACGACCTCGGCGAGGGCGGCATCGACTCGACCCTCGCCATGCTCGACGCAGCCGGGATCACGTTCGCCGGCACGGCGCGGTCGCCGGAGGAATCGGCGGGCGCGGCGGCCCCGTTCGTCGTCAACGGTGTCCGCGTCAGTCACCTCGCGTGGTCGGTGGCGACGAACACCGAGCTGCCGGCGACGTGGCGCTTCCACTACACCCCGCGCAGCACCGCGCGGGTGCTCGCCGAGGTCGCCGCCGCGCGGGCGGCCGGCGCCGAGGTGGTGATCGTCAGCGTGCACGTCGGACGCGAGCACGAGTTCGCCCCGATCGCCATCGACCGGGCATTCGTCGACGCCCTCACCGCGTCCGGTGCGATCGATCTCGTGATCGGCCACGGGCCGCACGTCATCCAGCCGCTGGAACGGGTCAACGGCACGTGGGTGTTCTGGAGCGTCGGCAACCTCGTGTCCGGGATGGGCGAGCCGGGCGACCCGCGCTACGGGCCCGACGCCCGCGACGGGCTGCTCGCCTGGGCCGATGTCCGCGTCGGCACCGACGGGGCGGTCACCGTCGAGCCGACCGCCGTGGTGTTGTGCAACATGGTCGGTACGCGCACCGTGTGGGCCGCGCTCCCCGCGCTCGCTGATCCGGCGACACCGCCTGCCGTGCGCGAGGAGCTGGCGGCCTGCGCGGCGCGGGCGACGCGGATCGTCGGCCGCGTGCACTGACCGGCTCGCCGGCCGGGCGCGCCGGCAGACGTGTGGTTTTCCCCGATGCGGTCAGGGGTGCCCGCTCGGTGCAATGCAGGGGCATCCCGGATTGCTGATCTGCGCCGCCGCCGGGATGCAGCGAACCCACGGCGGCGCGGAGGGGTCATCATGTCGATCACACGCAAGCTGGCGGTGCTGTCCGCGGCGCTCGCCGTCGCCGGGACGGCGACGGGAGTGGCGCCGGGTGGGGCTGCGGCAACCGACGAGTACAACGCCGTGCAACCGAGCACCGCCGCGCTCGCCGTCGCCCAGGCCATGGCCACCACTCCCGGTTCCGTATCCGGGGCGAGCTGGGTCAGCCGGCCCGCCGAAGGCAACCCGACCGCGATCGTGACCGCGCCCGTGAGCGGGTTCCCCACCGCCGGGGCCACCGCCGGGATGCTCAGCACCGGTGCGGCCACGATCCTCACGCAGCCCAACGACGACGAGGGCAGTGGCCAGAACCTCCACGGCGAGAACGTGCGCGGCAACACCGACTACGACGTGACGATCCTCAAGATCGACTTCACCGTGCCCGCCGCGGCGAACTGTGCCCGGCTCGACTTCCGGTTCCTCAGCGAGGAATACCCGGAGTACGTCAACAAGATCTACAACGACGGGTTCATCGCCGAACTCGACACCTCGACGTGGACCACCGTCGACGACGAGATCCAGGCGCCCGGCAACTTCGCCTTCGACCCGACCGGCAGCGTCATCTCGGTCGACGCCGCCGGCAACACGTCGATGACCGCCGGCTACGGCGTGGGGACCACGTTCGACGGCGGTACACCGCGGTTGCAGGCCAAGACGCCGATCACGCCGGGCGCACACTCCCTCTACCTGTCGATCTTCGACCAGGGCGACCACATCCTCGACTCAGCGGTGATCGTCGACAACATCGACTTCATCGCCACCGCCAACCCGGCCGTCGACTGCACCACCGGGGCGACGGTGCTCGACCCGATCATCGACGACGACTTCGTGCCGTTCGCGCCGAAGCGCCTGCTGGAGACCCGCCAGGAGCCGAACCAGCGCACGTTCGACGGGCTCTTCGAGGCGCTCGGGAAGCGCTCGGCGGGCTCGGTGACGGCGGTCGTCGTCGGCGGGCGCGGCGGCGTGCCGATCGACGCCGCGGCGGTGGCGTTGAACGTCACCGCGGTCGCCACCGAAGGCCCCGGGCACGTCACCGTGTGGCCGTGCGGGGACGAGCAGCCGACGGCCTCGAACCTCAACTACGCCGCCAACCAGACCACACCCAACGCCGTGATCACACGGATCGGCGTCGGCGGCCGGATCTGCCTGTACACGAAGGCCGCCGCCCACCTCGTCGTCGACGTCAACGGGTTCATGCCCGGCACGACGAACTACCGGCCGATCGTGCCGCTCCGCCAACTCGACACGCGCGACGACGATCAGCCGGCCGCCGCCGGGACGATCACCGAGGTGCGTATCGCCGACGGGTTCGAGGTGCCCGAGGACGCCGCCGCGGCGGTGCTCAACGTCACCGCCGTGGCACCCGACGGTCCCGGTTACGTGACGGTGTTCCCGTGTGACGCCGACCGGCCCAACGCGTCGAGCGTCAACTACGCCCCGGGCGCCGTCGTGCCCGGGATGGTGGTCGTCAAGCTCAGCGGGGGCGACCAGCCCGGCCGGGTGTGCCTGTACACGAAGGCCGCCGCGCACCTGCTCGTCGACGTCGCCGGCTACTTCCCGCCCGGCGCATCGTTCCATTCACTCGTGCCCCAGCGGCTGCTCGACACCCGCGGGCTGGGCACGGCCGACGGCGACCAGAACGGCGGCGGCGCGGCCGCCGCGGGGGGCACGGTGGTGGTCCAGGTACGCGACCGGGCAGGGGTGCCCGCCAACGCCTCGGCGGTGGCACTCAACGTGATCGCCACCGGCACGGCCGGACGCGGCTACGTGACGGTGTACCCGTGCGGCACCGACCGCCCGTGGGTGTCGGGCGTCAACTACGAACCCGGCGACACGCGGTCGAACACGGTGGTGTCGCAGGTGGGCGCCGACGGCACGGTGTGCCTGTACACCCTGGCCGGGGCCCACCTGGTGGCCGACATCACCGGCTACTTCGTGCCCGGCTGATCGCCCGCCGAGTGACGGTCCGTGGCGGCGGGCCGTCACTCGTCGTCCGGGCTGGTCCCCTCGGGTCGCGTCTCTTCGGGGCGCGTCCCGGTCGGCTCGTCAGCCGGGTCCGGAGCCGGCGGGCGCTTCGTGAGCGTCGCCGAGAACACCTGCTCGGCGCCGTCGCGCATCACCGTCACCGCCACCTCGGTGCCGGGTTCGAGATCGCGGATCGCGGCGATCAGGCCGGCCGAGCCGACCACCGGCTCGCCGTCGAGGGCGATCACCACGTCGCCTTCCACGATGCCCGCCGTGGCGGCTGGGGTGCCGTCGTCGACCTGCACGACGAGGGCGCCCTGGCCGCCGTCATCGCGGTCGTCGATGCTGACACCGAGGAACGCCTCCTGGCGCGGCTCGCCGCCGGCCTGCTCGCGCAGCGACTCGATCACCGGGAGGGCCTCGGCCATCGAGATCGCGAACCCGACCCCGTTGGCGGCCGTCGAGAAGTCGCCCCGGGCGACCGCGGTGTTGATGCCGACCACCTGCCCGCCGGCGTTGACGAGCGGCCCGCCCGAGTTCCCCGAGCTGATCGCCGCGTCGGTCTGGATCAAGCCGTCGAGCGCGCCGCCGCCGGGCGACAGGATCGTCCGGTTGAGGGCCGAGACGATCCCGAGCGTCACCGACGGATCGCCGTCGAGATCGAGCGCGAAACCGATCGCCACGACCGGCTCGCCGATCGAGATCGCATCCGCCGCGGCGAGCTGCGCCGGCACGAGCTCGACCCCGTCAGTGTCGACGAGCCGGATCAGGGCGAGGTCGTTGCCGGCGTCGAAGGCGACGATTTCGGCATCGCGGGGCTCGGTTTCGCCGGCCAGGCGCACGTGCACCTCGTCGAAGCCCTCGACGACGTGGGCGTTGGTGAGGATCTCGCCGTCGCCGTCGAGCAACACACCGGTGCCGATCGCACCGCTGTCGCCACGCGACGCGGCGCCGGCATCGGAGATCACGGTGACGACCGAGGGGGCTACCGCCCGGGCCACCGCGGCGACGTCGATCTCGCCGCCCGGTACGACCGCGACCGGTGCCGCGTCGGGTGCTTCCCGGGTGGTGTCGCCCGCCCCGGTGGCCACCGTCGCGGGTTCGTCGTCAGCGTTCGTCGCAGCGACGATCGCCGCCCCGATCACGCCGCCGAGCACACCGGCCACCAGCACCGCCACGGCGGTGAGCCAGCGTCCGGAGCGC
>JAEZFY010000314.1 GCA_023417265.1 Actinomycetes bacterium
GCGCCACTTCGGCGAGCGAGCGAGCGATCGCCATGCGCAGCGCGCCGGCCTGCCCGGAGATGCCGCCGCCCTTGATGGTGGCGTTGATGTCGTAGCTCTCGGTGGCCTCGGCCACGCGCAGCGGCTCGCTGACGACCAGACGCTGGGCATCGGTCGGGAAGTAAACGTCGAACGGGCGACCGTTGATCGTGACCTTGCCGGAGCCGGGGACGATCCAGGCGCGGGCGATCGCGCGCTTGCGGCGGCCGGTGGTCTGCGTGAGCGGAGTGGGCATCTGCGGGTTACCTAACGTGCGATCAGCGGGCGATGGTGAGCGGCTTGGGAGCCTGGGCGGCGTGCGGGTGGTCGGGGCCGGCGTAGACCTTGAGCTTGTTGATCTGCTGGCGGCCGAGCGGGCCCTTGGGCAGCATGCCCTTGATCGTGCGGCGCAGGGCGTCGGCAGGCTTGCGCTCGAGCGACTCGGCGTACGACTCGCTCTTGAGACCGCCCGGGTAACCCGAGTGGCGGTAGACGCGCTTCGTGTTGGCCTTGTCGCGCGAGAGCAGGATCTTGTCGGCGTTGACGATGATGACGTGATCGCCCGTGTCGATGTGCGGGGCGAAGATCGGCTTGTGCTTGCCGCGCAGCACGCGGGCGACTTCGGTGGCCAAGCGGCCGAGGATGATGTCCTCGGCGTCGACCACGAACCATTCGCGCTGGATCTCGCTGGCCTTCGGGCTGTACGTCTTCATCGGATTCCGTCTCGATCAGTGCAGCCGCGCCAAACGCCGACTGCCGAATTGAACCGTGCAATGTTACGGGCGCGGGGGCCCGGTTCGCAACGGAGCGGGAGCATCCCAGCGGGCGCCGTCGTAGCCGACCGCCCAGAGCACGAGCCCGTCAGGCGGCGCCACCTGGCCGGCGTGCTGGCGATCGCGGCCGGCCAGGATGCCCGCCACGGCGTCGGCGGCGATCCGGCCGAGGCCGACGTCGACGAGCGTGCCCACCATCGAGCGCACCTGTTGGTGACAGAACGCACTCCCCCGCACCGTGAAGGCCAGCAGTGGGGCGTCGGCGTCGTCGAGATCGAACTCGTAGAGCAGGCGCACCAGGCTGACCGGTGGGTCGGCGACCGGGCGGCGACAGAACGCGCCGAAGTCGTGCTCGCCGATCAGTGCGGTCGCGGCGAGGCGCATGGCGTCGAGGTCGAGCGGGCGGGCGACGTGCCACAGCGTGTCCGTCAGCAGCGGATTCGGAGCCGCGTGGTTCCAGATCCGGTAGCGGTACTGCCGCCAGGTTGCCGAGAACCGGGCGTCGAAGTCGGCGGCGGCCCATTCGGCGGCGCGCACGGCGATACCGGGGGCACACAGCTTGTTGACCCGCCGGGCCAGGTCGTCGAGGTCGGTCGCCGCGGGAAGGTCGCCCGAGACCACCTGCCCCCACGCGTGCACGCCGGCGTCGGTGCGCCCGGCCCCCGTCAGGACGAGTTCGTCGGCGGGCACCCGCACGATCCGAGCGATCGCCGCGGTCAACTCCCCCATCACGGTGCGCACGCCCGGGTTGGCGGCGAACCCGTGGAAACCGGCGCCGTGATACGCCACGGTGAGTCGCGCCCGCCGCCGTTCCGTCACACCGCGAACCCTACGCCCGTTTCATCCGAGGTCAGATTCCCGATGTAACACCCCGATGCAGCAATGTCAGCAGATCGCCGAGCCCGTCGCGCTACTTGACTTCGGCGCGGAGCATGCGCTGGACACCGGCGAACAGCGGGAGCACGAACCAGATCAGGCCCGACACCGCGAACTGGCCCCAATGCATCGCTCCGAAGCCGAGCTCGTCGGCGTCCTGACCGAAGTCGTTCAGCGGCAGCTGGGCGTCGGCGAAGTCGATCCACGGACGCACGCTCTCGAACCACTCCATCAGCTCACCGGCGACGGCCAGCATCGTCGGCACGAGTGTGAAGTAGGCGAAGAAGCACACGATCGCACCCGGCGTGTTGAGCAGCAGCGTGCCGAAGGCGAATCCCGTGAGCAGGCCGAGGAGCTGCGCGATCGCGAACCCGGCAAGCAACTCGGCGTCGGCGTTCCAGTCGACGTCGACGCCGAACGCGACGGCCGCGCCGCTGGCGACGAAGCCGATCGAGATCGCCAGCACGACCGAGGCCAGGGCGGCAGTCACCGAGGCGACCAGCTTGGCGGCGACGACTCGCGAGCGGCGCGGTTCGAGGGTGAACGTGGCCATGTTCGTGCGCTGCGACCACTCTGACGTGATCGCCAGGATGCCCATCACGGGCAGCAGGATGCCCATCACCGCGCCGGCGATCCCGGTGAAGTCCATCAGTGCGATCGACTCGTCCTGGGTCGCCGCGACGATCAGCACGATCACCGTGGCGGCGAGGATCAAGAGCGCCTGGATGATCAACAGCCAGCGACCCGAGCGGGTGTCGACCAGCTTGCGCAGCTCGACCGCGACGTGGCGGCTGAGCGGCACCGGCGCGGTGCCCGACACGTCGAGCAGGCTCGGGGCGGTGAGCGTGGCGGTGTTCACGATGCGGCTCCTTGAGCGGTCAGGTCGGGGGTGGCGAGGTCGGGGG
>JAEZFY010000322.1 GCA_023417265.1 Actinomycetes bacterium
TCTCCCAGGACGGGGTCGACCGACGAGATCACGGCGACCGCGTCGGCGATCATCCCGCCGCGCATCATGTGCGGCAGGCACTGGACGTGGGCGAAACTCGGTGCCCGCATGTGCATGCGGTACGGCGTGGCCGTGCCGTCGGAGGCGATGTAGCAGCCGAGTTCGCCGCGGGGCGACTCGACCGCCATGTACACCTCGCCGGCGGGCACCTTGAACCCCTCGGTGAAGATCTTGAAGTGGTGAATCAACGCTTCCATCGACTCGTCGATGCGGGCCCGCGGCGGTGGCGTGACCTTCTTGTTCTGGATGCGGTAGTCGCCACCCGGCATCAGGTCGAGGATCTGGCGCACGATCCGCATCGACTCGCGAACTTCGTTGAGGCGGATCGCGTACCGGTCGAAGCAGTCGCCGTAGGTACCGACGATGACGTCGAACTCGACCTGGTCGTAGTGCAGGTACGGCATGTCGCGGCGGAGGTCCCAGGGCACACCGGTGGAGCGCAACACCGGCCCGCGGGCGGCGAGCGCCAGCGCTTCGTCGGGCGTGATCACGCCGACACCTTGGAGCCGCTCGCGCCAGATCGGCTGCCCGGTCATCAAGATGTCGTACTCGTCGAGCCGGGGCGGGATCAGGTCGAGCAGGCGCAGCACGTCGTCGCGCCAGCCCGGCGGCAGGTCGGCAGCGACGCCGCCGGGGCGCACGAAGTTGTGGTTCATGCGCAGGCCGGTGACCTTCTGGAAGAAGCGCAACACCTCTTCGCGCTCGCGCCAGCCGTAGATCATCATCGACACCGCGCCGATGTCCATGCCGTTGGTGGCGAGGAACAGGAGGTGGCTCGACATGCGGTTGAGCTCGGAGAGCAGCATCCGCATCCAGACCGCCCGCTCGGGGATCTCCTCGTCGATGCCGAGCAACTTCTCGGTGGCCATCGAGAACACGAGCTCGTTGAAGAACGGGCTGAGGTAGTCCATGCGGGTCACGTTGGTGCCCCCCTGCATGTACGTGAGCTGCTCGCCGGTCTTCTCCATGCCGGTGTGCAGGTAGCCGATGATCGGCTTGCAGCGCAGCACGGTTTCGCCCTGGAGCTCCAACATCAGGCGCAGCACGCCGTGTGTGGACGGGTGCTGCGGCCCCATGTTGATGATCATCGTCTGATCTTCGTCGGGGTCGTCGGGCAGGTCGCCGAGCTGGGCTGCTTCGGCCTCGCTCATGCGCAGTACCGCGCCGACCTCACGGAGCAACTGGCGCGGCCCGAGTTCGGACCGTCGGCCCATCTCCTGGTCGCCCTCGGACGTCTGCTCGGTGGGCACCGTGGTGGTCCACGGCTGGTCGGCAGGCTCGACGGGCTCGACCGGCTCGACGGGGGCAGGCGCGGCATCGATCGGGTCGGTCTCAACGGTCATCGCGTCGCTCCCAGCATCAGCGCGCCCCGACGTGCTTGAACTGGACGGGGATCTCGCCGATCGCGTAGTCCTTGCGCAGCGGGTGCCCGTCCCAGTCCTCGGGCATCAGGATGCGGGTCATGTCGGGATGCCCGGGAAAGTCGATGCCGAACATGTCGAACGCCTCGCGCTCGTAGGCCTCGAGCCCCGGGTGCAGGTCGAACAGGCTGGGCAGGTTGGCGTCGTGCTCGGGCACCTGGACGCGCACCCGGAGGCGCCGTCGGTTGGCGAGATCGAGCAGGTTGACGACGACCTCGAACCGTTCGGGTTGGATGCCATCGGGGAGGACCCGGCCGGTGAACTCGAGGTAGTCGACGGCAGTGAGGTCGACCGCCACCGTGTAGCCGTCGTCGGCGAGCTTGCCGAGCACGTCGACGTAGCGTTCGCGGGTGGCATGCAGCACCGCCTGACCGAACGAATCGGCGAGCGGGCACCCGTGCAGCTCCGGGAGCGCGGCGGGCGGCGTGCCTGCCGCGTCGACGGCGGGCTCGACCTGGGCGTCGGCGTCGCTCATGACTTGGCTCCGAGCAGGACCGGCGTGACGGCCGGGGCGATCTCCTGGACGTGGATGTCGGCGCCCCCACCGGTCTGCTGGCGGCGCCGCAGGATCGTGCCGTCCTCGATCTTCTGGTGGAGTGTCTCGATCGCGTGGATCAACGTCTCGGGGGTGGGCGGGCAGCCGGGGGCGTAGACGTCGACCGGTACGACCTGATCGACTCCCTGCACGATCGCGTAGTTGTTGAACATCCCGCCCGAGCTCGCGCACACACCCATCGAGATGACCCACTTGGGCTCCATCATCTGGTCGTACACCTGGCGCAGCACGGGAGCCATCTTCTGGCTCACGCGGCCGGCGACGATCATGATGTCGGCCTGCCGCGGGGAGGCGCGGAACACCTCCATGCCGAACCGGGCGAGGTCGTAGTGGGCGCCGCCGGCACCCATCATCTCGATGGCGCAGCAGGCGAGCCCGAAGCTCGCCGGCCACGACGAGCGCGAGCGCGCCCATTGGATGAGGTCTTCGATCCGGCCGGTGATGACGTTGTGACTGAGCCCCCCGAGGCCCTCGGCGAGCACGTCGTCGACGATTCCCATCGTGACTCTCTCCTTCGGCTAGGCGGCCCGAGTGTCGCCGTGTGGGTCGTCCGGGTTCGCGCCCCCAGCGCGATCGGTGAGCCGGCCTTCGAGGCCGACCCGGCGGATGGTGGTGCTGGTGGTGCGTTCGGGCGCCACCATCGCCGCCTCGCGGGCGAGGCTGCGATAGCGCTGGAGCGGGCCCCACTCGAGCCCGCCGCGGGCCACCTCGTAGACGAACGTCAAGAAGAAGACGGCCGAGAACACGACGATCGCGACGAAGCCACCGAGCCCGAGGGCACCCTGCGACACCGCGTACGGGTAGAGGAAGATGATCTCGATGTCGAACATGATGAACAGCATGGCGACGACATAGAAGCTGACCGGGAAACGCTCGGGAGGCTCGCGGCTCGGCACGATGCCGCATTCGTACGGTGCTTCCTTGGCCGCCGACGGGCGCCGCGGCGCGAACAACCGCGACACGACCATGCTGATCGCGCCGAACAGGAACGCCAAGACGGCGAGCACGACGAGCGGCAGGTACTCACCCATGGCGTCAGGCGGTCGCCGGGACCGCCGCCTTCCGGGCCAGGTTCTCGGCGACGAAGCGGTCGCGGCGGTGGAGCATCCAGCACAGCGCGAGGAACGCCGCCGTCGAGCCGATCGTGATGTACGCCGCCGGCTCGCGCCGCGCGCCGCGGTGGCGGATCATGTAGACGTACTCGCGCGGGGCGTCGGGGTTGATCTCGGGGCGCACCGGGGCGCGGCCGGGCTCGGTGAACACCGGTGTGTAGGGCGCGACCTCGACCAGGGTGTAGTACGGCTTGTGCCAGAAGGCGAGGAAGTCGAGCTCGTCGCGACCGAACAGCTTCGGGTACGCCGACTCGTGCGGCGGGTCGACCTCGTACACCGCGGTGACGGCGTACTCGCCAGCGGCGAAGGCCTCTTCGTCGATGAGGAACACTTCGGCGGCCGACTGCGCCTGCCCGTATTCGGGGGCCGACGGGTCGACCTGCTGCCAACCTTGGGCGGTGAGCGCTGCGGCCACCGCTGACGAGGCGGTGTCGGGGTCGGTGGCGTCGGCCGGGATCTGCTCATCGAGGACACCCGCTTCGTGGAGCAGGCGCACGTCCTGGATGACGGTCCGGCCCTCGACCTGGACCCACGAGGGGGCGTCGCCTTTCAGGCCGATGCCGTAGATCCACCACACCGCGCCCATCAGGGCCATCCAGCCCATCAGGCCGGCGAGCGACACCAAGAGGCCCAGCCGGGCACCGACGTTGGTGCCGACGATGAGGTACACCGACCCCATCCACACGGCTGTGCCGATGATGACGGTGAGGACACCGCGCAGCTCGGGTTCCCAGTTGATCGCCAGCAGCGCTGTACTCAACAGACTCATCACATTTCCCGCACGTATTCGACGATCGCCTGGATCTGCTCGTCGGTCAGCGTCGACCCGAAGCCCGGCATCCGGCCGGTGCCCTGCGAGTACTGCCCGTAGCGAGCGCCCTGCTCGGTACCCGACTTGATGAACGCGATCATCTCGTTCTCGTCGGCAAAGCGGGCATTCGTGGACCCACCGGTGAGGTTCCAGCCGAACGCGCCCTGACCGGGCACGCCGGGTTCGCCATAGCTCCAGCCCTGCGTGTGGCAACGGGCGCACGAGTACGCGCCACCGGCCGTCGAGAGCTCGAACAAGGCTTCGCCGAGCGACGCCGCGGTGCCGTCGGCGACGGCCTTCTCGGCGGCCGCTTGGATCTCTTGTTGGACCTCGGTGGCGAGGTGCCCCGAGGCGCACGTCGCCGGATCGGTTTCTGTCTCGTCGCAGTCCTCGCGGGGCAGCTGGATCGAGTGGAGGTAGGCGATCAGCGTGTCGATCTGCTGGTCGTTCATCGGCCCGCCGCCTTCGGTGCCCCACGCCGGCATCGGCGTGCCGGCCCGGCCGTAGACGAGGATGTAGCGGATCTCGTCTTCGTCGAAGCGGTGGAACACGGTGTTGAGGGCCGGGGCGATCCAGTCGACCGCGCGCACGTCACCGGTGGTGGAGTCGGTGATGCTGTAGGCCGCCGAACCGCCGGTGGCGTTCATGCCGCCGTGGCAGCCGGCGCAGTTGAAGCCGCCCTCTGCCGTGGAGCGAAACAGGCGCGAGCCCCATTCGACGAACTGCTCTTCCTTCGCCTCCTGGGCGCCGGCCATGCGGTCCGGTTCGAGGATCCAGTAGAGCGGCAGGGCGACCGTGATGATGACCATCAGGATCAGCCCGATGCCGAGCACGCGGGTGAGGCGCGGACCCTCGAGGATCTCGTCGTCGTAGTACGGCTTGCGGTTGGCGGCGAGTTCGATCTCGGAGCCGAGCTCCTCGCGGGCCGACCGGATGTTCAAGAACGCGTAGACGGCCCACCCGGCGAGGATGACCGAGAAGATGAGCCACGCGATCGACGTGGTGGTGAGTGCCAACATCAGTGCTCGACCGCCCCGACGCAGTGCGGGCCTTCGGCTTCCTGGCCAGTGGTGTTGGTGCCGATCGGCACACCTTGCCAGACGATGCCGGTGTCGACGACGACGTCACCGGCGTTGCTGACCTCGATCGTGAAGTGGTCCATACCGCGCGGCGCAGGGCCACCCTTCTTCTCGCCGACCCGGTTGTACTGCGACCCGTGGCAACCGCACTCGAACCACTGGCTCGACGCGCACTGCGGGACGCGGCACCCGAGGTGCGGGCACTTCTGGTACGAGGCGATCACGCCGGCCTGGAGGCCCGGCAGCAGCGCCGGCTGGTAGGCGGCTTCGGCCTTCGGCAACGCTTCGGCCGGATAGCGGGTCAGCCAGGCGCGTGCTTCGGGCGCGTAGAAGAAGCCGTCACCGGAGTCGATCGTGCTGAGGATCTCGTCGAGCCGGCCGACCGCCACCTTGCCGCCGAATCCGCCGGTCTTGGTGGGCCACAGGAAGGCGACGAAGCTGCCGGCGGCGAACGTGCCGACCGAGGCACCCATCAGGGCGACGATCGAACGGTTGAAGAACTGGCGGCGGCTGACGCCGATCATCTCGGGGTCGGGCGGCATCCAGGGGGTCAGCCCGGTGTCGGAGGTGGCCGGCACGAGCGCCGTGCTGCCG
>JAEZFY010000048.1 GCA_023417265.1 Actinomycetes bacterium
AGTCCTGGCCGCGCGAGGCGACCGGCACGACGATCGTCACCTCGTCGGGCTCGAGCATCGATCGTTCGAGCAAGGCCGCGCTCGGGAAGGCCGTGACCGTGGTGACGTCGCCGACCCGGTCGCTGCCCTCCCCGGCGCTGTCGTAGACGCCCGCCACCCGCATCCGACCGGCCGCCGGGTCGCCCTCCCAGAGGGCCAGCTCGGCGGCCCGCACACTCGTGGCCGAGAGCCACTCGAGGTGCTGCGGGGCCGACAGGTCGTGATCGAGCAGGCGGATACCGATCTCGTACTGCTCGCGCAGCGCTCGCTCGCGGCGCTGGCTGCGACGCCGGTACAGGTCGGCCTCGCCGCGCCAGAACGCGCTCGACTCGGCGGGATCGCCCGGCGCCAGATCACCGACTCCGCAACCGCACGACTCGCGCACGACCAGCGTCGCCGGCTGTGGATGCTCGCCACCCGCGACGTGCTCGCCGGCGATCTTGTCGAACAGCAGGCGCGCCGCGGCGGCACCGATGTCGTCGAAGCCGAGTGCCAGCGTGGTCAGCGCAGGCACGGAGTAGGCCCCGCCCTCGATGCCGTCGAAGCCGACGACGGCGAGATCGTCCGGAACCTTGACGCCGTGCTGGCCGAGCACGTCCATGCAACCGATCGCGTTGCGGTCCGTTGCGAACACCATCGCCGTGAACGGCAGCGGCGCGGCGAGCAGCTGACGAGCCACCGCGGCCCCGCCCAGCTCGCCGTTGTCGGTCGCCTCGATCAGCCAGTCGTCGCGCAGCTCGAGCCCGTGCGCGGCGATCGCCGCGCGATACCCCTCGTAGCGTTCGCACATGTCGCTCTGCACCAGGTTGGCGGCGAACCCGATCCGTGTGTGACCGTGTTCAATCAGGTGCTCGACGGCCCGGGCGACGCCGGCGGCGTTGTCGGGAACGGCCGCCGGGATGTCGCACCCGGCGAAGTTGTCGCTGGCGACCACGACGGGGAGCCCGCGAGCCACCAACGCTTCGAGGTAGTCGCGGCGGGTACTGGTCGCGATCGAGATCACGCCGTCGAGGTGGTCCCAGGCCACCGGCTTGCGGAAGTCCGGCGCCGCCATCACCTCGTCGCTGCTGATGCCGGCGTCGAGCGTCTGGATGAACACGATCGTGCCACCGCCCCGGGCGGACAGCTCCCGGTTGATGCCGGCGAGCACGCGCCCGTAGTAGAACCCTCCGGTCACCGGCGACAGCACGCCGATTGTGGTTCTCACTCCTGGCAGCCCTCGCTTCCCTCAGCCGGCGACCCTGCCGGCTGCTTGTCTATCGGCGCCCGCGGCGAGTGCTTGACCCCACCACGTGTGACCTGCGCCGGTTTCCGGACGCGATCGGTCGGGCGTAGCGTCTCGCCGATGAGCGACCCGTTCCGCGACCTCGACGCGTACATCGCCCTCCCGCGTACGTCCGGCTTGGCGATCGCGCCGGACGGCTCGCGGCTGGTGACCACCGTGCAAACCATCGACCGCAAGGCGGTCAAGTATGTCACCTCGCTCTGGGAGGTCGATCCGACCGGCGCGGCCCCGGCCCGGCGGCTCACGCGCAGCGCCAAGGGCGAGGGTGGCCCGGCGTTCCTTCCTGACGGATCGCTGCTGTTCTGTTCGAGCCGTAGCGATCCCGACGCCGATCCCGACGCCAAGGACGGCGACGACGAGACCACCCTGTGGCTCCTGCCGGCCGGCGGCGGTGAGGCGCACGTCGTGGCCCACCGGCCCGGCGGGCTGGGCGGTGTGGCCGCAGCAGCGTCGGGAACCGTGGCCGTGCTGGCCAGCACGTTCGCCTCGTCGGCCGACGCCGATGCTGAGGCGCGCACCCGCCGGGCGCGCAAGGACAAGCAGATCACCGCGATCCTCCACGAGTCGTATCCGGTGCGGTTCTGGGACCACGATCTGGGGCCGGCGTGGCCGCGCTTGTTCGCCGGTGTGCTCACCGATGAGCCCGAACCGAGCTTGACGCTGACCGACCTGACGCCCGACGCCGGCGCCGCGCTCGACGAGGCCGAGTACGACATCAGTCCGGACGGCACCACGATTGCCACCGCGTGGTGGCTCGGCGAGCGCGGCGGCAAGCGCGCCGGGCTGGCGTTGATCGAGGTCGCCACGGGTGAGCGGCGGATCGTCGCCGACGATCCCGAGTCCGAGTACGGCAACCCGCGCTTCAGCCCGGACGGCACACAGGTCGCCTTCGTCCGCGAGCGCCGCTCGACCCCGTACGAACCGGACGACCGGACGCTCGCCGTGCTCGACCTCGCCACGGGAGCGACCCGCGACATCGCCCCCTCGTGGGACCGTTGGCCGGCGGGCGGGCTGCGCTGGACACCCGACGGGTCGGCGCTGATCTGTGTCGCCGACGACGACGGACGGGCGCCCGTGTTCCGGGTGTCGGTGGGTGACGGGACGGTGACCCGGCTGACCGGTGACGCGTTCGCGTACTCGGACGTGGTCGTCTCGCCCGACGGCGAGTTCGTGTACGCCCTGCGCTCCGCCGTGCACGAGCCGCCGCGTCCGGTGCGCCTCCGCGCCACCGGCGCCGACCAGGCGTCGACGCCCTTGCGCGGTCCGGCCGATCCTCCACCCGTCCCCGGTCGTGTCGACGAGATCGAGGTCACGGCCAGCGACGGCACACGTGTGCGCGGCTGGCTGGTGCTTCCCGAGGGCGCCGACCCCGACACCCCAGCACCGCTCCTGCTGTGGATTCATGGCGGTCCGCTCGGCTCGTGGAACGCGTGGTCGTGGCGCTGGTGCCCGTGGCTGCTCGCCGCCCACGGCTACGCCGTCCTACTCCCCGACCCGGCGCTGTCGACGGGGTACGGGCGCGAGTTCATCCGCCGCGGATGGGGGGCGTGGGGTGCCGCGCCATACACCGACCTGATGGCGATCACCGACGCCGCAGTGGCCCGCGACGACATCGACGCCGAACGCACGGCGGCGATGGGCGGCTCGTTCGGCGGGTACATGGCGAACTGGGTCGCCGGGCACACCGACCGCTTCCGCGCGATCGTGACCCACGCCAGCCTGTGGGCACTCGAACAGTTCGGCCCCACTACCGACGCGGCGTGGTACTGGCAGCGCGAGATGACCGCCGAGATGATGGCGGCCAACACACCGCACCAACACGTCGCCAAGATCGTGACCCCGATGCTGGTGATCCACGGCGACCGCGACTATCGCGTGCCGATCGGCGAGGCGCTGCGGCTGTGGGCCGAACTCGCCGTACACGCCGGTGCCGACGACGGCAGCATGCCGCACAAGTTCTTGTACTTCCCCGACGAGAACCACTGGGTGCTCACGCCCCAGCACGCCAAGATCTGGTATCAGACCGTGCAGGCGTTCCTCGCCCACCACGTCCTCGGCGAGCCGTGGCAGGCCCCCGAGCTGCTCACCTGAGCGCGCGACCCTCGTAGAAGTGGGCGAACGCTCTGGGGCGCGCGCCGTAGTACGTCGCGCAGTCCGAGAGTTCGAACCCGGCTGAGCGGATCAGCGCATCGATCGGGCGATCGAGGTGGCACCCGCCGGCGATTCGGCGTTGCAGCGGCGTCAGGCGGTGCTGCCAGCGGGCGACGTCGGGGCGCGGGGCGAGCCCGTGCTCGACGAAGTGCAACTGACCGCCGGGGCGGAGCACGCGGTGCATCTCGGCGAGTGCCCGACCGGCATCGGGGATCGTGCACAGCGTCCACGTGCACAACACGTGATCGACGGCGGCATCGTCGAGCGCAAGGGCTTCGCCGTCGAGGCCGACGAACTCGATCGGGGTCGCGCTCGCGGCCACACGGGCACCGGCCAGGCGGCGCGCCTCGAGCGACGGGTCGACGGCCAACACGCGGCTCACCTCAGCCGGGTAGTGCACGATGTTGCGGCCCGAGCCGAAGCCGACCTCGAGCACCTCACCGCGCAGGCCCGCACAGACCCGGGCGCGCACGCGATCGAACGCCTTGTTGCCACAGGTCAGGTCGACCAGACGCGGCACGACCCGGCGGGCGTAGAACCCCATCCCGCGACGGTACGCCCTCAGGCGGTGGCGGCGATGAAGTCGGCGATCACGGCCGCCAGCTCGGGCCCGCGGTCCTCTTGGAGGAAGTGCCCACCGCCGGCGATCGTCGTGTGGGCCTGCGCGGCGGCGCCCGGGATCTGTTGCTGGAACACCTTGTGGCCACCGCCGGTGATCGGGTCGGCGTCGCTGAACGCGGTCAGCCACGGGCGGTCGAACTGGCGCAGCACGTCCCACGCGGCCCGGTTGTCGGCCGAGGCCGGGTCGTCCGGTCGGGTCGGCACGAGCGTCGGGAAGATCCGCGCCCCGGCCTTGTACGTGTCGTCCGGGAACGGTGCGTCGTAGGCGGCGATCACGTCGGCCGGCAGGTCGGTGGTGCAGCCGCCGTTGATGATCGCCCCGACGGGGAAGTGCTCGGTGGTCTGGCTGAACTGCTGCCAGTTCAGGAACGCCTCGCTGGCCCGCCCGTCGCCGGTGGGCAGGCCGGTGTTGCCGACGATCACGCGATGGAAACGGTGCGGTGCGGCGGCGACCAGGCGCAGCCCGATCAGGCCGCCCCAGTCCTGCCCGAACAACGTGACGTCGCTCAGCTCGAGCTGCTGGAAGAGCAGTTGGCGCATCCATTCGACGTGCCGGGCGTAGGTGTAGTCCTCCATCGCGGCCGGCTTGTCGCTGCGTCCGAAGCCGACCAGGTCGGGAGCGATCACCCGGTGCCCGGCGGCGACCAGCGGGGGGATCATCGTGCGGTACAGGTACGACCACGACGGCTCACCGTGCATGAGCAGCACGGGCGCCGCAGCGGGCGGGCCCTCGTCGAGGTAGTGCACGCGCAACGTGCCACCGTCGAGGTCGTCGATCTCGGCGTAGTGCGGTGCGAACGCGTAGCCGGGAAGGCCGTCGAAGCGTTCGTCAGGGGTGCGGAGGACATGCATCGGAGCTCCTTGGGGGCGTCATTGGCGGGCAAGTTCGGCGGCTGCCTCGGCGGCCGCGGTGTCGGCGACGGGTTGCGGATGGAGTTGGATCACGACCTCGTCGAGCACGCCGGAGAACGGGAACGCGTCGGTATAGCGCGGCGAGACGGGCGAGCCGTGGTCGTAGCCGACGCTCGGCCCGACCGACGACATGATCCGCATGTACAGCCCCAGCTCGGCGCGCGCCTGGACGACCCCGTCGACGAGCACGGCGAGCGAACCGGCGCGGCCGTCGCCCCGACGCAACTGCACGCCGAGCGTCAGCGGCCCGGTGGGCAGCTGCGCCGACTCGACGACGGTGTGCTCGCCGAACGCGTTGTAATCGCACACCAGCCGGCCGTCCTGCACGAACATCGTCACGCCGGCGTTGGCGGTGCCGGCCGCGTACAGCACGCCGGCGTCGTCGGGCGCGAGCGTGACCCGCGCCGTGATGTCGGCGTTACGCCCACCGATCGGCGCGCCCGCTTGGGCGGGCAGCGGTGACATCGGGGGCCGGTACACGTAGCGACGATCGACCGGATGGGGGCTGTGCGCGCGGAAGCGCACCCCGATCAGTTCGATGCCACGGTCGTCGAGCGGGAGCACGCCGTGCCGCTCGGCCTCGTGCCACCAGCGCTCGGTCATTTCGGCGAGCCGCTGCGGCTGGTCGGCGGCAAGGTCGCGGCACTCCGAGCGGTCGCTGGCCAGGTGATACAGCTCCCACGGCTCGCGGTCGAAGTCGGCGCCCGGTGTGTGCTTGGTGACCGCTTTCCAGTCGCCGGCGACGAGCGCCCGCGAGCCGCCGTTCTCGAAGTACTGCACGGTGTTCGTCCCCGGTGCCGCCGGATCGCCGAGCGTCGCCGCGAACGAGTGCCCGGTCACCGGGAGCTGCTCGATCCCGCGCCGCACGGTGGGCACGTCGACGCCGGCCAGTTCGTAGACCGTCGGGGCGATGTCGGCGACGAACACGAACTGGTCGCGGAGGGTGCCGCGCTGCTCGGCGGGGATGCCCGCCGGCCAGTGCACCACCATCGGCACGTGGACCCCGCCTTCGTGGGTGTTCTGCTTGTACCACCGGAACGGCGTGTTGCCGCACTGGGCCCAGCCCCACGGATAGTTGGCGTGGCTGTGCGGCCCGCCGATCTCGTCGAGCCGGGCGACGGCCTCGTCGGGGCTCTCCAGCAAGCCGTTGAACCACTTCATCTCGTGGAGCACGCCGAACGGCCCACCCTCCTGCGAGGCGCCGTTGTCGGCGAGCACGATCAGGAGCGTGTCGTCGAGCATGTCGAGGCGGCGCAGGCCGTCGACGAGGCGGCCGATCTGGGCGTCGGTGTGGTCGAGGAACGCGGCGAACGCTTCTTGCAGCCGGGCGGCGAGTTGGCGCGCCGGTTCGCTCAGCTCGGCCCACGGCTCGACACCGGGGTTGCGCGGTGCCAGTTCGGTACCGGCCGGGATCACCCCGAGCTCGAGCTGCCGTGCGTACCAGCGTTGACGGACGACGTCCCACCCGTCGTCGAAGCGGCCGCGGTACTTGGCGAGGTACTCGGCAGGCGCCTGATGCGGGGCGTGCGTGGCGCCGAACGCCAGGTACCCGAACACGGGCCGATCGGGGCGCACCCCGCGGGCGTCGGCGAACATGCCCAGCAACCTGTCGACGAGGTCTTCCGAGAGGTGGTAGCCGGCTCCGGTGGTGGGGTCCGGGCGGATCGGCGGATCGACGGGATGGTTGTCGGCGACGAGCGCCGGGTGGAACTGGTCGGTCTCGCCGTCGAGGAACCCGTAGAAGCGCCCGAACCCGCGCCCCAGCGGCCACTGGTCGAACGGTCCGGCGGCGCTGCACTCGTCGATCGGCGCGAGGTGCCACTTGCCCGCCATCGCCGTGGCGTAGCCGGCATCGCCGAGCACTTCGGCGAGCGTGGCCGCGCGGTCGGTGATGTGGCCGAGCTGATTCGGGAACCCGGTGCGGATGTTGGCGACGGTGCGCATCCCGACCGCGTGGTTGGCGCGCCCCGTGAGCAGTGCGGCCCGGGTGGGCGAGCACAACGGGGTGACGTGGAAGTTCGTGTAGCGCAGACCGCCGGCGGCGAGCGCGTCGATGTGCGGGGGGTCGATGTCGGAGCCGAAGCAGCCGAGCTGGGCGAACCCGGTGTCGTCGAGCAGCACGACCACCACGTGCGGCGCCCCATCGGGCGGATGCGGCCGCTCACCGAACCACGCCCGCGAGTCGGCCACGGTACGGCCGATGCTCCCGTCGAACTCGTCTCCCGCTGCGCGCATGCTTCGCCCCCCCGGCCGTTATGTGACGCGCCTGTAAACTTAGGTGTGGGTCCGAGGTGCCGCAAATTCGCGTCACCTATCTGTAACATTCCGGCTCATGTCGCCGGAGCGGGTTGCAGCGCGGGTTGCCGCGCGGATGACCGCGCGGATGACCGGGCGGCGTGCGGGCCGTCCGCTGCTCGCCGCACTCGTGCTCGTCGCGGCCGCCTTGACGCCGATCCCGGCCCACGCCGACCACCAGGACGGGGCCGCCGAGCAGGCCGCCCGCGAGATCCAAGCCGCGCGCGATCGCGCCGACGCGGCCGCCCAGGCGATGTTCGACAAGGAGTCCGAGATCGACGTGCTCGACGGCGAGATCGCCGACTCGGAAGCCGAGATCGCGGCCCTCGAAGCCCGCGTCGGCACGATGCAGACCACGCTCACCCAGCGCGCCGTCGCCCGCTTCACGCAGGGCGGCACGAGCGGCAACCCGCTGTTCACGCAGGTCGAGCAGATGAACGTGCAGGCCACCGCCGACCTCTACTCCGACGCCGCCAGCGGCGAGGTCCTCACCGATCTCGACACCTACACGCAGGCGATCGACGAGCTCGACGCCCGCCGGGCCGAACTGGCCCGCCAACAGGAGGACGCCCGCCGGGCCCGCGAATCGTTCGAACAGCTCCGCGAGCGCGCCGAGGCGGAAGTGGTCGCGTTGCAGGCGATCGAAGCGCAGCGGCTCGAGGACGAAGCCGTGCAGCACGCGCTCGCCGCCGAGCGCGCCCGCCGGGCTGCCGAAGCGCAG
>JAEZFY010000090.1 GCA_023417265.1 Actinomycetes bacterium
ACGCGGGTGGCCCGGCGGTCACGCCCGTCCAGCCGGTCACCGTCGACGAGCCGGCCGATCGTGGCCAGCCGGCCGCCACGCCCGCCGCGGGCACGGGCGCCGCCAATCTCGTCGGCCTCAAGGTCGGCGATCGCGGCGACGGCGTCCGCCAGGTCCAGCAGCTGCTCCTCGACCGCGGGGTCACGATCGTCGGCGGTGCCGATGGCGTGTTCGGCGCCCTGACCCAGGCCGCGTTGCGCTCGTTCCAGTCGGCGAAGGGCCTGACCGTCAGCGGCTCGGTCGATCAGGCCACGCTCGACGCCCTGCGCGGCGGCAACTCGGGCGGTGGTGCCGGGCACGGCCTCACGAACAACGGCGGCCAGTCCGGATCGCTCGTCGGGCTCACGCTCGGCGCCACCGGCGACGGCGTGAAGCAGGTCCAGACTGCCCTGCTACAGGCCGGTTACACGGTCCGCGGCGGCGCCGACGGCGTGTTCGGCAACGCCACCCAGAGCGCGCTCAAGGCGTTCCAGACCTCGAACGGGCTTGAGGCCAGCGGGCGGGTCGACGCCCGCACGGCCGAGGCGATCGCCAAGGTGCTCGGCACCGCAACCCCCGGCGCCACCCCGAACGCGACGTTCGTCGGCCTCCAGGCCGGCGCCGCGGGGCCGGCCGTGCAGGAGCTGCAGAAGCGCCTGCTGGCGCTCGGCATCGCCCTCCGGGGCGGCGCCGACGGCATCTACGGGCCGGCCACCGCCCAGGCCGTCAAGGCGTTCCAGACGGCGCAGGGCCTCGGCGCCAGCGGCAAGGTCGATGACGCCACCGCGGCCGCGCTCGCCAACCCGGCAACGGTCACGCCGACTCCCCCGGCGGCGCCGGGCGGCTACGCCGAGTACGGCGAGAGCGGCGAGCGCGTGATCGCCCTGCAGCAGGCACTCGTGAAGGCCGGGATCACCGTCAAGGGCGGTGTCGACGGCAAGTTCGGGTCGGCCACCAGCGCGGCGGTGATGGAGTTCCAGCGCCAGAAGGGCCTCACGGTCAGCGGCAAGGTCGACGCCCCCACGGCGGCCGCACTCGGGCTCGGCGCCGCGCCGGCCCCGATCGTGACTCCCCCGCCGGCGATCACGCTCGAGGCCTTCCCCACCGGCAAGCCGTGCGGGTTCGCCGACACGTGGCAGTACGACCGGGGCGGCGGGCGCCGCCACATGGGGCTCGACATCATCGCCCCCACCGGCACTCCGGTGTACGCCTCGCTGACCGGCAAGGTCAGCCAGGTCTACGTCGACGCGCCCGGGTCGCTGTCGGGCAACGGCCTCAAGATCGCCCTGCCGAACGGCACCTACGTGTTCTACGCCCACCTCACGGCGTTGGCCGACGGGATCCAGCTCGGGGTTCCGGTGACCGCCGGGCAGTTGATCGGCACGGTCGGCTCCACCGGCAACGCGGCCACCCCGCACCTGCACTTCGAGATCCACCCCGGCGGTGGCGCGGCGATCAACCCGTACCCGATCGTCAAGGCGATGGGCGGCTGCTGACGGCGCCCGTCAGAGGTCGTGCGGGAGGTTCGTGCGCACGGCCCGGAGGAACGCGAACGGCGTGCGCGCGAGAAAGTTGCTGACCCGGCTGGTGTAGACGTCGGCGTACTTCTCGACCTGCCGGGCGAACAGCGACTTGTCGTTACCGGCCCGCATCAGCGGCCCCCATTCGCGGTTGCCGAGCTCGCCGGCCCGGATCGCGTAGGGCGTGATCCGCTCGTCGATGCGGCGGATCGCGGCGTACAGCTCGCCGAACTCGGGGAGTGCTCCCCCGGCCTTGAGTCCGGCCAGGCGCACCCCCGACAGGCGCTCCTCGAGCGCGCGCTTGTCGGCCATCAGCGCGCGCAACACCGCTTCGTCGTCGGCGAAGCCGCGGGCGTCAGCGATCTCGAGTTCGATCTCGCGCAAGATCAGCGCCGTGCGCCAGCGCAGCTCGCGCTTGGACACGTGCACGTCGCCGAACAGGTGGTCGCCGACGTAGAGGATCTCGTCGCCGGAGACCCCGAGGCTCTGCTCGACGAGCGCAGCCGAGCCGCCGTGGTACACCTCGCCGAGCTGATACGGCCCGTAGTGCGGTTCGAGGAGGCCGCGTTCGGTGTCGACCATGCGGAACGCCGGTGGGGTTTCGACGAAGAAGCGTGGCTTGTTCGCGGCCACCACCACCAGGTCGAACAGGTCGCGCCATCCGGTGCCCGGGGCGTGCCGAGCAAGCGCGCCGTCGAACGCGTACGCCATCATCGGCTGGGTGTACAACCACTCGCTGTTCGTGATCAGCAACAGGCGCTTGCCCGCCAGACGCTGATCGAGCAAGGTTGCCGGGATCTCGTCGTCGACGACACAGAAGCGGTCCGGGTCAGCCATGATCTCGGCCTTCAAGGCCCCCGTCGCATGGGACTCGTCGAGCGCCCCGAGCACGGTGCGGTAGAGCTCGTCGTAGCCCATCGGGCCGTGCTTGCGTTCGCTGAACTCGCCCGCGTCGAGTCGGTCGACGAGCTGGGCGTAGAGGCCCGCCTCGGAGATCGAGAAGAGCGTGTTGAGGAACTGGAAGCGCGGCTCGCCGAGGTCGACCACCACGCCGGCATACGCCGTGCGCAGCTCGTCGAACCCGAGCGGGCGCGTGCCGTGGAACGCCTTGACCACGTACGCGAAACGGGTGGCCTTGATGAGGTTGCCGAGATCGAGGTCGATCACGAGCCCCTGGATGAACCGGTCGGGCTCGAACACCAGCCCGTCGACCGGGTAGCCGGCCGCCGCCAACCCACGCCGGGCGTGCTCGAAGGCCACACCCTCCCACTCCTCGGTGCGGTAATGGATCAACGTGTAATCCATGTCGTACCCGATCGCCTCGACCGAGCGCAGGTTCAGCGTGCGGTTGGCGAACACGCCGCGCTCGGGAGGCGTTGCGACGTCCACCGCGCCCAACCTACTGGCGGCTAGGGTTGGCGCCGTCGCACGAACCCGGTCGGGAGAGCCAGCTCGCTGGCGCCGAAGGAGCAACCGCCCCGGAATCTCTCAGGCCACCGGACCGGCCGGGCCAGGCAACGCTGGAAAGTGGCCGGTGAGCTCGCTCACCGTTCCGCCGAAGGGGAAATCTCCCGGCTCCGCCCGGGGGCGAAGCTCTCAGGCACCAACGACAGCGGGGGCGCCATCGGTAGCGCGCAACCCCTGGAGCACTTGTGACAAGCACCCCCAGCTACGGCGAACTGTTCGCCCCCGGCGAGTTCGCCGAGCGCCACATCGGCCCCCGGCACGACGACGTGGAGCGCATGCTGGCAACGGTCGGCGCGGCCTCGCTCGACGACCTGATCGCCGAAACCGTGCCCGCCACGATCCGCACGGCTCCCCTCGTCGGGCTGCCCGACGCCGACACCGAGGCCGCCGTGCTGGCGCGCCTGCGTAGCCTGGCGGCGCAGAACCGGCCGATGGTGAACCTGATCGGGCAGGGCTACTACGGCACCCATCTGCCCGGCGTGATCAAGCGCAACGTGCTCGAGAACCCGGCCTGGTACACCGCCTACACCCCGTACCAACCCGAGATCAGCCAGGGCCGCCTCGAAGCGCTGCTCAATTTCCAGACGATGGTGGCCGACCTGACCGGGCTCGACATCGCCAACGCATCGCTGCTCGACGAGGCAACCGCCGCGGCCGAGGCGATGACGCTCGCTCGGCGGCTCACCAAGCGCACCGGCGAGCGGTTCTTCGTCCATCACGACACGCACCCGCAGACCATCAACGTCGTGTGCACGCGGGCTGAGCCGCTCGGCATCGAGGTCGTGGTGGGCGATCTCGACGAGCTCGCTGGCGAGGGCCTCTTCGGGGCCTTGTTCTCCTACCCCACCTCGACCGGCGCAGTGGTCGACTGGCAGGCCGCGATCGAGCAAACCCACGCGCTCGGCGCCCAGGCGATCGTGGCCACCGACCTGGCGGCCTGCGTGGTGCTGCGTACCCCGGGTGAGCTCGGTGCCGACATCGCGATCGGCTCGTCGCAGCGGTTCGGTGTGCCGATCGGCTTCGGTGGCCCGCACGCCGGATTCATGGCCGTCCGCGAGGGGGCCACGCGGGCGCTCCCCGGCCGGCTGGTGGGGGTTTCCACCGACACCGCCGGGCGCCCTGCGCTCCGGCTCGCCTTGCAGACCCGCGAACAGCACATCCGCCGCGAGAAGGCCACCTCCAACATCTGCACGGCGCAGGTGCTGCTCGCCAACATCGCCGGCATGTACGCCGTGTGGCACGGCCCCGACGGGCTACGCCGGATCAGCACCCGCATCGCCGCCCTGGCGACCGCACTCGCCGACCACCTGGCGAGCCACTTCGCAGCAGCCACTCCATCAGCCGTCACGCCGGCGTTACGTCATGACGAAATCTTCGACACGTTGACGATCGACGGCGTCGACGCCGACGCGGTGCTCGCCGCAGCTGCGGCCGCCGGCATCAACCTGCGTCGGGTGTCAGCCACCGCGGTCGGCATCAGCATCGACGAGACGACCACCCCCGACGTGCTCGACCGGGTCGCCGCTGCGTTCGGGGCCGGGCCGCTCGCGCTCGGCAGCCCGCGCACCCGCATTCCGGACGCGCTGACCCGCACCACCCCCCTGCTCCCCCAGGCCGTCTTCCACAGCCATCACAGCGAGCACGCAATGCTGCGCTACCTCCGCCGGCTCGCCGACCGCGACCTCGCCCTCGACCGGACGATGAT
>JAEZFY010000202.1 GCA_023417265.1 Actinomycetes bacterium
CGGTAGCGCGACGTGCCGGCGCCGGCGGTGGCCGCAGGGAAGCGGACCTCGACCCGGTTCCCGGCGGGGACCACGACACGCTTGCCGGCCGGGCCGGTGAGCGTGAGGTTGCTGGCTTCGACGGCCACGAGCACGTCGAGGTCGGCGTCGGTCTGGTTCTGCAGCACCACCGGCAGCTCGAACGTGTCGCCGTAGTTCAGGAACCGGGGCGCCGAGGGGCGCACCATCAGCGGCAGGCGGGCGGTGATCGTCGACTCGCCCGTCCCGAAGTCGGTCGCTCCGTCGGCGGCGACCGCCATCACGCGGTAGCGGGTGAGGCTGTCGGGGAGGGGGACGTCGACCGTGACCGTGCCGTCGGCACCGGTGACCGCATCGGGCGCGAACACGGCGAGCGCGTCGAAGTTCTCGCGCACGGCCACCGGCTCGCCGGGGGCCTGCTCGCCGAGCGCCCGGCTGGCACCGGCGGTGTCGAAGTCGAGCGCGTCGTCACCAGCGCTCTCCATCGCCCCGCCGTCGGTGGGCGCGGCGGTCGGCATCGTGCCCTCCGGCACGTCCGGTGTGGCCAGGTCGGGGCGGGTGAGCTCGATCGAGCTGCGCGCGTAGACGCCCCACAAGCTGTCGGAGCGCTCGGGGTAGAACACGCCGAGCGGGTCGGCGAGCTCGTAGCCGCTGAGCGCGAGCACCGCCTCGTCGACCACGACGAGGGCCACCCCGGCGCCGGCGACGGGTTCTCCGGCGGCGTCGCTGACGCTGACGGTCACCGACGTGGCGGCGCCCGGCGCGAGCGTTTCGGCCGCTGGCGTGGCGGTGACGTCGAGCGTGCGCTCGGCGAGCGAGACCGGGACCACGATCTGGCCGGTCGCGAACGCCGGGCGGGCGGGCGCGTCGGCGGCCGGCGTGCCGTCGTCGTTGGTGCGCGGGGCGACACCGACCATCTCGACCACCAGGGTGAGGCCGGGCACGTCGTCGCCGCCGATCGGCACGCGCAGCACTGCCGAACCGTCCTCGGCGGTGAACGTGCGTGTGTCGCGGATCGGTCCGTGGAGCACCGTGTAGGTGCCCGTCGCCGGGGCGAACGGCGCCTGCACGAGCAGCTCGGCGGTGTCGCCGGGGGCGAACTCGTCGGCGGCCGGCACGATCGTGACGTCCTGCTGCTCGACCCCGCGCGACGGCCGGCCGGTGCCGCCCGACACCCACACCGTGAGCTCGCTGCGGTTGACGTTGCCGTCGCCGTCGGTGACGCGGGCGGTCACCTGATACTGCCCGCCGACCGTGGTGTCGAACGTGCACTCGTGGGCGGTGTCGGCGCTCGTGAAGTCGCAGGTCTGCGTGTCGACGAGGCGCTCGACCCAGTCGCCGTTGACGACGTCCCAGGTCACCCGCCCGGCGGTGACCGTGACCGGCCGGCCCGCCACCACCGCACCGTCGACGTCGGTGACGATCGCGTCGATCCGGATCGGCGTGCCGTGCTCGACGAAGCCGCGGTCGCTGCGGATCCCGACGTACTGCTCGGCGGGGTGCACGAGCAGGTCGGTGCGGTCGCTCCACCCCTGGCGGTTGACGTCGTACACGGTGGCCTCGGCGGTGACCGAGCGGGGCAGGTCGGGTGCCGGCGCGTCGTCGCCGGCGGCGGCGAACCCGATCCGCAGCGAATGCGTGCCGTCGGCGTTGGTGCGCCCGGCGAACTCCTCGTAGGTGGTCGTGCCCCCGCCGCAGTCCCAGCACGACACGTCAGCCGCGATCCCGCCGACGTCCCACCACCACGGCGTGTACTCGCCGAAGCGGTACTCGTCCCACCCGGGCGGGGCGTACGCCGCGGCGCTGGTCGACACGACCCACTCGACGGCCGCGTCGGGCAGCGGACCCCCGGCGTAGTAGGCGGCGTCGACGGCCACGGTGGCGCCGTCGGCGAGGAAGTACGGCGGGGCGGTCTCGGCCCGGGTCGTCACCTCGAACTCGGGACGCCGGAACTCCTGGATCGCGAAGTAGTGGAAGTGCCCGTTGTTCGCGTTGACGCCAGCGCCGACGACGCGCAACTCGATCCACCCCTGACCGAGGTTGGCCTCGGCCGGGAGGTCGACCGCGAGGTTGAAGCCGGCCAGCGCGTTGGTGGGCACCGACCCGCGGGCGAGCTCGGCGCCGACGCCGTCGTACACGACGTAGTCGACCGTCAGCGCGCTTCCCGCCTGGCCGTACTGGCGGAGCTGGGCGTCGTCTTCCCAGGCGAACTCGCGCACCCACCCGGCCACCCGCAGCGTCTCGCCGGGCCGGTAGATGCCGCGGTCGTCGATGACGTACCAGCGGCTCTCGGCGGGGCGCTCACCCTCGCCACCCCACGTGCCCGCCCAATCGCCGATCAGCAGCGCCGAGCGTTCGCCGGCGGTGGCGTGGAGCACGCCCGACACGCTCTCGCCGGGCACGGTCGCCAACCCGTCGGCATCGGTGGTGACGGTGCGCCCGCCGCCGACCAGCTCGACCTCGACGCCGGGCACCGGTTCGCCGGTGGTCAGGTCGGTCGTCCACAGCACGAGCGTGTCGCCGTCGGTGAAGGCGTCGAGGCCGAGCGTCGTGCGCTGCACCCAGGCCACGGTCGCCCGGTTCTGCCACCACTCGTCGGCACGCGGGTCGATCGGGCGGGTCGGTTCGATGCGCACGACGAGCTGGGCTCCCGCTTCGGCGAACGCGTCGGACAGGTCGACGAACGTCTCGGCCCACGTGTCGCGATCGGCGTCGACGTCGACCTCGGTGTCGAGCACGACCGGCCAGTTCGGCGCCGCCGGACGGGTGTCGGAGTAGGCCCGGTCGAGGTACTCGCGGAACGCCCGCGTGTCGGCCGGCGTCACCGCCCACGCGGTGACGTGCACCGAGTCGTGGTTGATCGAGCGGAACGACACCCGCGGGGTGGCGACCATCGGGTCGACCGTGACGAACTCGCGGGAGAACCCGTACAGCGCCGGGTCGGCGGAACCGACCGCGTAGGTCAGCTCGACCGGTTCGCCGAGCGTCTGGCCGTACACGTCGGTGAGCCCGGCCGCGAATGTCACCGTGTACTCGGTGCCCGCCGCGGTGGCGCCGTGCAGCTCGACCCAGGAGCCCGACATGCGCACGAGCAGGCCGGGCACGGCCGGGGTGACGGTGACCAGTTCGGTGATCTCGTCCGGGCCGAGGTCGGCGGTGGCGAGCTCGTTGCTGAAGCTGGCGAACAGCGTGTCGCCCGGCTGGCATCGGCGGCCGTCGCGCTGGCAGCCGTGCTCGACCACCCGCAGCGCGCCGTACGTGCGGCCGCGCTC
Source organism: Actinomycetes bacterium (assembly GCA_023417265.1). Taxonomy (GTDB): domain Bacteria; phylum Actinomycetota; class Acidimicrobiia; order Acidimicrobiales; family Ilumatobacteraceae; genus Ilumatobacter. The sequence goes on from JAEZFY010000202.1 coordinate 3,291, forward strand.
GGTGTGTGCGCTGGCCGACTGGCGTGGGCCCTCGGCCGAGGGGGTGCCCGGGCCGACCGCGATCACGACCGCGGTGTCCGTGGGCAGTGC
>JAEZFY010000222.1 GCA_023417265.1 Actinomycetes bacterium
GACATGGGCCGCTTGTCGCTAGGAGCCGACGTCGGTGTCCCCCCAGGCGCCCCGCACCCGTACGGAGACGAACGACAGTCACACCCGCGCCTTCAACGGCTCCCACCACGCCCGGTTGTCGCGATACCAGCGCACGGTGTGCTCCAACCCGTTGTCGAAGTCGCGTTCGAGCTTCCAGCCGAGCCCGGTGATCTTGTCGATCTCCACCGAGTAACGCCGGTCGTGTCCGAGCCGATCCGGCACCCACTCGATGAACGACTCGTCACGCCCGGTCAACGCCAACAGGCGCTCGGTGATCTCGCGGTTGGTGACCTCGTTGTGGGCCCCGATGTTGTAGATCTCCCCCGGCGTGCCGGCCTGCAACACCAGATGCGCCGCCCGATTGTGATCCTCGACATGGATCCAGTCGCGCACGTTGCCACCATCGCCCATCAACGGCACCGTGCGCCCGTCCAACAAGTTCGTCGTGAACAGCGGGATCAACTTCTCCGGGAACTGGTAGGGCCCGTAGTTGTTCGAACACCGCGTCACCAGCACCGGCAACCCGTACGTCGTGAAGTACGACAAGGCGATCAGATCCGACCCGGCCTTGGCCGCCGAGTACGGCGAGCGCGGCGTCAACCGATCGGTCTCGACGAACGAGCCCTCCTCGATCGACCCGTACGTCTCGTCGGTGGAGATGTGCAGGAATCGGGCGACCCCGACCTGGCGGGCCACCTCGCACAACACCGCCGTGCCCATCACGTTGGTCTGCACGAACGTGAACGGACCGGCGATCGAACGGTCGACGTGGCTCTCCGCAGCGAAGTGCACCACCGCGTCGTGGCCCGGCAGATGCTCGGCCACCGCGTCCTGATCGCAGATGTCGGCGTGCACGAACCGGCACCGCCGATCGTCGAGCACGTCCTCGATCGACGCCAAGTTCCCCGCATACGTGAGCTTGTCGAACACGGTGATCTCGTCGTCGCTGTTGGCCAACACCCAACGCACGTAGTTCGAACCGATGAACCCGGCCGCGCCGGTGACGAACAGCTTCACTCGAACACCCTCACTCGAACACGCTCACTCGAACACCGCGGCGAACGCCGGCGCCCCGGCATCTCTTGCGGACAGCTGGGCCGGATCGGCGGCGTCGACGGCGAGCGGCCATTCGATCCCGAGCGCCGGATCGAGCGGGTTGCACGCCCACCCGGCCATCCCCGGCTGCCACTCGCGATCGAAGCAGTACACGTACTGGCACGGCTCGGCGAGCGCCTGGAAGCCGTTGGCCACCCCGGCCGGCACACACACCTGCACGCCCGGCACGAGGTCGACCACGTCGACGACACCGAACGTCGGCGAACCGGGCCGGCCGTCGACGTACACACCGAACGCCGCACCGGAGGCGACCGCGAGCAGCTTGACCATGTCCTCGGCGTGCAAACCGCGCACCGCCCCGCGGTGCGACTCGGTGACGTTGATCTGCGCGAACGCCCCGAGTTCCACGCCGGCCTCGGCGAACGCCGAGCGGCGGAACAACTCGCGCACCGTGCCGCGCGCGTCGCTGACCTGCTTCATGGTGACCACCACGAGACCCTCGATCGCCCCCGCCCGCACCGCGAACTCGACGTTCATTCGACGTCGACCTGGCAATGGTCGCCGACCATCAACCGCAACGCCCGCGGACGCCGCTTGGTGCGCTGCACCACCGCATCCGACCCGATCAGGCTGTCCTCCAAACGAGCGATCTCGATCACCTGACTGCGATCCATCACCACCGAATGCTCGATCTCGGACGACTCGACCACACACTCCGCCCCCACCGCCGAGAACGGACCGATGAAGCTGTCCTCCACCCGCGTGCCCGCCCCGACCGCCACCGGACCCCGCAACGTCGAGTTGACGATCTTCGCCCCCGCCTCCACCACCACACGACCATCGATCACCGAACGCTCGTCGACCTCACCATCGATCCGCTGCTCGAGCTTCTCCAACAACAACCGGTTGGCCTCCAACAACGGCGTCAACTTCCCCGTGTCGATCCACCACCCCGCCAACTGCTCACACCGCACCACCTCACCAGCATCGATCAACCACTGGATCGCATCGGTGATCTCCAACTCACCCCGCGGCGACGGCTCGATCGCGGCCACCGCAGCATGCACCCGCGCCGTGAACAGATACACGCCCACCAACGCCAGATCCGACGGCGGATCCGCAGGCTTCTCCACCAACGCCACGACGTTCCCGGCCGCATCCAACGACGCGATCCCGAACCGATGCGGATCCGGCACCCGCTTCAACAAGATCTGCGCCGCCGGCGGCACCGCCGACCCCCGAGCCTCCTCGAACGACGCCACGAACGCCGCCAAGTCCTGCTCCAACAAGTTGTCACCCAGATACATGACGAAATCGTCGTCACCCAAGAAGTCGCCGGCGATCAACACACAATGCGCCAGACCCAACGGCGCATCCTGGGGGATGTACGTGATCGCGGCACCCCACCGCGACCCGTCACCCAACGCCCCCATCACCTCCGCCCGGGTATCGCCCACGATCACCCCGATCTCGGTGATCCCCGCCGCCACCATCGCCTCGATCCCATAGAACAAGATCGGCTTGTTCGCCACCGGCACCAACTGCTTGGCCCGCGTGTGCGTGATCGGCCGCAACCGGGTACCGGCACCACCGGCAAGCATCAACGCCTTCATACGGGCCCGCAGCCTAGATGCCGGGCGTCGTCGTCGGCGGTGGTACGCCGGTGCTGTCGCCGGTGATGTGCGACGTGTCGAACTCGGCCGGGGCGGGGGCGGTGCCCCGGAAGTAGGCCAGCAGCGGCTCGGCGGCGTCGCTGAGGCGCAGCACGGCGGCGTCGCCGACCGTGTCGTTGTAGACGGGCAGGCTGAACGTACGGATCCCGGCCTGGAACGCCGAGCGCAGCACCTGGGCGGCGCGCAAGGGGTCGAGTTGGGCGTCGATGCGCACCGAACCGGTGACCGCTTCGATCGTCTCGCCGGCGCTGAACGGCGACGACTCGAGGCGCCGCAAGGCGCCGTCGACGGCGGCCCGGATGAACGTCTGCTGGCGCTCGATCCGGCCGAGGTCGGCGCGCCCGTCGGTCTCCCAGTCCGCACCTGTCCACTGCTGGTAGAAGCGGCTGCGCGCGTACGCCAGCGCTTGCGTGCCGCCGACGCGCACACAGCCACCCGGGTGGTTGAGCCCGCTGTGGGTGTCGCGAGCCGGTGTCGGCAGGCACAGCTCGACGCCGCCGATCTCGTCGACGATCCGCTGGAAGCCGACGAAGTCGACCTCGACGTAATGGTGGATCGGGATCTCCAGGGCATCGGACACGGTGGCGACGAGCGCCAGCGGACCCTCGTTGAAGGCGGCGTTGACCCGGTTGCTGCGGTCCTGGCCGTGGATCGGCACCCACAGGTCGCGGGGCACGCTCATCAGCGCCGCCCCGCCGTTGCGCTCCTGGTGGAGGATCATGATCGTGTCGCTGCGCTGGCCGCCGACCTCGGCCTCCGTGCCGATGAACTCCCCGCCGGTGCCCTCGCGGCTGTCCGAGCCGACGAGCAGGTAATTGACGGCCGGGTAGGTGGTGGCGGCGTCGAGCGTCTGGCCGTCGGCGAGCACCCCGTCGAGGCCCTCGACGCGGGCGATGTCGCCGGTGCGGGCGTTGGCGGCGCGGATCACCCCGGTGGCCCCGAGCCCGGCGACGGCGGCGGCGATCGCCAGCATCCACGGCACGCGCGAGCGGCGGCGCGGGCGCGGCCGGGTGCGCAACTCGTCTCGGGGGATCACGTCGAAAAACGCTAGTGCCGTGGTGTTCGCGTTTGCGGGCATCCCGCCCGTTGTCACACGGGACGCAGGTGGACCACGTCGCCGGCGTCGACGCGGTGGCTGATCGCGCACTCGTCGAGCACGACCAGCCGGCCGTCAGGTTCGACGGCGGTGGCGCGGCCGACGAGCGTGGTGCCGCCGGGCAGTTCGACGCGGACCTGCTGGCCGAGCGTGACCAATCGCTCGACGTAGCGGGCGTGGAGCGTGGCACTGTCGTCGGCGGCATGGGCCTCGAACGCCGCCAGGAGCGCGGCGAGCACCTCGGCGGGGGCGAGCCCGGCACCGAGTTGGGCGGCGCCGTCGGGCGCCCAGCCGACGTTCAGGCCGAGCCCGATCACGGTCACCGCGTCGCCGCGCTGGGCGAGCATGCCGGCCAGCTTGCCGCCGTCGGCGAGCACGTCGTTGGGCCACTTGAGGTGCGCCTCGATACCGGCCGTCGTGCGCGCGGCGTCGACCGCGGCCAATCCGATCCGGCGCATCAGCTCGACCGGTCCGCCGGCCGGATCGCCGTCGCGGAACAGGAACGACACGAGCAGGTTGCTGCCGGCCGGGGCGTCCCAGCGCCGGTCGAGGCGGCCGCGTCCGGCGGTCTGGTGGTCGGTTCGCAGGACCGTGCGGTTCGGTGCCCCGCGCTGAGCGGCGGCGAGCAGATCGGCGTTGGTGCTGCCGGTTTCGGCAACATGGGTGATCTGCCAATCTGGGCCGTCGCGGTCCACCCGCCTACATTGTCACCCGTGCTCACCAAGATCTTGATCGCCAACCGTGGCGAGATCGCCGTCCGGGTCATCCGCGCCGCTCGCGAGCTCGGCATCGCCACCGTCGCCGTGTACTCCGAACTGGACCGCAACGCGCTCCACGTACGGCTCGCCGACGAGGCCTATGCGCTCGGCGGGCAGACCGTCGCCGAGAGCTACCTCAACACCGAGGCGATCCTCGACGCGATCCGTCGCAGCGGCGCCGACGCCGTGCACCCCGGCTACGGGTTCTTCTCGGAGAACGCCGACTTCGCCCGCCGGATCACGGCCGAGGGTGTCGCCTGGATCGGCCCGCCGCCCGAAGCGATCGACGAGATGGGCGACAAGGTCAGCTCACGGCTCGCCGCCCAGCGCGGCGGGGCACCGATCGTGCCGGGCACCACCGAGTTCGCCCAGGGCCCCGACGAGATCCGGTCGTTCGGCGAGCAGCACGGCTGGCCGGTGTGCATCAAGGCTGCCTTCGGTGGTGGCGGGCGCGGCATGAAGGTCGTCCAGTCGGCCGGCGAGGTCGACGACGCGTACGCGTCGGCGCAGCGCGAGGCCAAGGCGTTCTTCGGGCGCGACGAGGTGTACGTCGAGCGCTACCTCACGTGGCCGCGCCACGTCGAGGTCCAGCTCGTCGGCGACCAGCACGGCAACGTCGTGTGGGTGTCGACGCGCGACTGCTCGGCCCAGCGGCGCCACCAGAAGCTGATCGAGGAAGCGCCGGCCCCGGGCCTGCCCGACGGTGTCGAGGAGGCGATGGGTGCGGCCGCGGTCAAGGCCGCCAAGGCGGTCGGCTACTACAACGCCGGCACGGTCGAGTTCATCTATCAGGACGGCGAGTTCTTCTTCCTCGAGATGAACACGCGCCTGCAGGTCGAGCACCCGGTGACCGAGGTGATCACCGGTATCGACCTCGTCGAGTGGCAGATCCGCGTGGCCTCCGGCGAGCCGTTGCCGATGTCGCAGGACGACGTGCTGGCGTTGCGCCGCGGCCACGCGATCGAGGTGCGCATCAACGCCGAGGACCCGGCAGGCGGCAAGTTCCTGCCCTCCCCCGGCCCGATCAGCAAGCTCGTCGCCCCGGACGGGTTCGGTGTGCGCTTCGACTCCGGCTACGAGTCGGGCGACGAGATCAGCCAGTTCTACGACAATCTCGTCGGCAAGCTGATCGTGTGGGGTCGCACCCGCGAGGTCGCCATCGCGCGCACCATCCGGGCGCTCAACGAGCTCGTGATCGAGGGCGTGGCGACCACGGTCCCGGCCGACCTGGCGATCCTCCGGCACCCCGATTTCGCGGCCGTCGAGCACTCGACGAAGTGGGTCGAGGAGCGCCTCGACCTGTCGGGGGTCGCGGCCTTCGGCGCCGCCGCACCGGCCACCGACGGCGAGGCGCCGTTGGTCGAGCGATCGACCACGGTCGAGGTCGACGGCAAGCGTTTCGCCGTCAAGCTGTGGGTGCCCGAGTCGGCCGGTGTGGCCGCGGCACCTGCCAAGCAGAAGCGCGAGCGGGCCGCCACGTCGGGCGGCGGCGGCGGCGGTTCGGGCGACGTCGCCGTGCCGATGCAGGGCACGATCGTGAAGATCCTCGTCGAGGTCGGCCAGACGGTCGAGGTCGGTCAGGGTGTCGTGGTGCTCGAGGCGATGAAGATGGAGAACCAGATCAACGCCGACGTGGCCGGCACGGTGGCCGAGATCAAGGTGACCGCCGGCCAAACCGTCGGCGGCGGCGACGTGGTCGTCAAGATCACCCCCGCCGGCTAACGGTCTCCGGTCGAGGCTCCGTACTCGAGACAGAAGGGGTGACCCGCCGGGTCGGCGTAGATCCGGAACGGCGGATCGTCCGAGGGTCGTTCGGCGAGCTTGGTTCCGCCCCGCTCGAGGACGCGCTGTTCGGCCGCTTCGATGTCGTCGACCGGGATGTCGAGATGAATCTGCTGCGGGATCTGGCCGTCGGGCCAGTCCGGGCGGCGATGCTGTGGGGCGAGCTGGATCGCCAGGCCGATGCCGTCGCCGCGCAGCGAGATCCAGTCGGCCGACCGGCGGGCGATCTCCCAGCCGAGCACGTGCGACCAGAACTCGGCGACCGAATCGATGTCAGCCGCGTCGAGGACGATCTGGCGAACTCGCAGCATGTGCATGGCACTGTAGGTCGCATCCGTGCGAGAGAAATTCTTGGCCAGCTGTCGATTCCGGCGGGGCTCGTTCGTAGCAGAGTGTCGGCGCGGATCGGCCGCCCGGTACATGACGAAAGGAACCGACCATGACTCAGTACATGATCTCCGTGTGGCACTCGCCCGACCTCGACAGCGATCTGTCCGAGGAAGACATGCAGCGCATGTTCGCTCAGGTCGACGCGTTCAACCAGAAGATCACGGCGGCCGGCCAGTGGGTGTTCGGGGGCGGGCTCGAGCCGGTCCACACGGCCACCTGCGTCGACGGGCGCGACGGTGGCAAGATCGTCACCGACGGCCCGTTCATCGAGTCGAAAGAGATCCTCGGCGGCTTCTGGGTGCTCGAACTGGCCGACCTCGACGAGGCCCTCGAAATCGCCCGGGAAGCCAGCGCGGCGTGCGAGGGCAAGGTCGAGGTGCGCCCGTTCCAGGGCGAGTGAGGCGGTGAGCGAGGCGGCCGCGGTCGATGATGTCGCCCGGATCTTCCGCGAGGAGTCCGGGCGCGTCGTCGCCCACCTGGTCCGCCGGTTCGGCGACATCGCGCTCGCCGAAGAGGCGGTGCAGGACGCGTTCGTGCGGGCC
>JAEZFY010000243.1 GCA_023417265.1 Actinomycetes bacterium
CCTGCGGCCCGTGGAAGCGCACGTAGGTCCAGCCGGTGGTGAGCACGACGGGATGGTCGGCGAGCAGGTCGTGCAGGCACAAGGCGACACCGTGGCGTTCGAGCGTGGCGAGGACGTCGTCGGCGAGCCAGCTCGGGTCGCGCAGCTCGACCGCCCAGCGCTGCGTCGTGAGCGCGGCGCCGACGGCGTCGAGGAACTCGTCGAGGCGGGTGGTGTTGCGTCGCCATCGCGGCGGCAACTGCACCAGTGTCGGGCCGAGGTGGGCGCCGAGCCGGTCGACCCGGTCGAAGTGGTTGGGGAGCCACTGCTCTGGATCGCTGAGCTTCTTGCGGTGCGACCCGTACGCGCCGAGCTTGACCGCGTACAGGAATCCCGGTGCAGCGGCGTCGGCCCACTTCTCCACCGCGGTGGCCGTCGGCAGGCGGTAGAAGGTCGTGTTCAGCTCAACCGTGTCGAACAGTGACTGGTAGTGCTCGAACCACCGCCGCGCCGGCAGTTCGGCCGGGTAGACGACGCCCCGCCAATCGGCGTACGACCACCCCGAACACCCAACCCGGATCACACGAGGGCACTACCCGCAGGGTGGGCACTTGCACCACCGGTGCGACCGCCCCACCGACGCCGAGCCGTTGAGTCGCGAACCAGCATCCTGAGCGGTGATCGGATCGTTCGAGCGCAAGGCGGCCGAGGGCGACGTTGACTTCGGTCAACGAGCCCGATGGCCAACGCAGCGATCGAGCGATCCGGCGCCGCTCAGCGCTCAGAAGTCGTCGGCCCAGTCATAGGGGGGGTTGTCGTCGTCACCCAGGTACGGGCGCGGCGCGGCGGCCCGCGCGTTGGCGACGAACTTGCGCACCAGCGTGGCGTCCTTGCGACCCGGCGCCGATTCGACACCCGATGCGACGTCGACCCCCCACGGTTCGACGGCGGCGATGCCGTCGGCGACGTTGTCAGGCGTCAACCCGCCGGCCAAGATCAGCTTGAGGTCGGTCGGGGCCTCGCCGGCGAGCGTCCAGTCGAACACCTTGCCGGTGCCGCCGCCAGGCGAGTCGACCATGATCAGGTCGGTGCCCCACTCGTCGGCCCGGGCAAGCAATCCGGATCCGGCGGTGAAGACCTTGATCACCCAGCGGAAGTGGCTGGCGACGTACGCAGTCTGTTCCGGGGTCTCGTGCCCGTGCAGCTGGACGGCCTTGACCCCCGCCCGCATCGCCGAGCGCACCACCTGCTCGGGGTTCTCGTCGCGGAACACGCCGACCGTCAGGACTTCCGGGGGCAGGCGACGGGTGATGTCGTAGGCCCGCTGGGCGGCGAGGTAACGCGACGACGACGGGACGAAGTTGAAACCGATCGCATCAGCGCCCATGGCAACCGAGAGCAACGCGTCGTCCTCGTTCGTGATGCCGCAGATCTTGACGAACATGTGGGCGGAACGGTACCTGTCGCGGTGCTCGCCCGACGAGGATCCGTGACGGCACCGCTGTGTCACGTTTTCCCCTCGCGCATGCAAAGCCCGCGTGTATGGTCCGACGAGTGGGATTGATGGACAAGCTCAAGGGCGAACTGGTCGACATCATCGAGTGGATCGACGACTCGCGGTCGACACTCGCATGGCGGTTCCCCCGGTACCAGAACGAGATCAAGAACGGCGCCGCGCTGATCGTGCGCGAAGGCCAGAAGGCGGTGTTCGTCTACCGCGGCCAGCTCGCCGACCAGTTCGACCCAGGGCACTACGAGCTGAAGTCGGAGAACCTGCCGATCCTGTCGACGCTGCAGGGCTGGAAGTACGGCTTCGACAGCCCGTTCCGGAGCGAGGTGTACTTCATCAACACCCGCCCCGTGATCGACATCAAGTGGGGTACGCCGCAGCCGATCACCATCCGCGACCCCGACTTCCGTATGGTGCCGGTTCGCGCCAACGGCACGGTGGTCGTCAAGATCGCTGACACGGGCATCTTCCTGCGTGAGGTGATCGGCACCGACTCGGCCGTCGAGGCCGACGAGATCGCGATCCTGCTGCGCCAGGTGATCGCCACTGCGTTCTCCGAGATGGTGCTCACCACGGGGCTCGGGGCGATCGATCTACAAACCCGTCAGCTCGAGCTCGCCGGCCAGTTGCGCGACCACGTGCAGGAGAAGGTCGACGACGAGTTCGGCCTGTCGATCCCCGACATCACGCTCACGATCTCGCTCCCCGAGGAGGTCACCCAGGCGCTCACCCGCGGTGCGGCCAAGGCCGGCGAGACGTCGAACTACATCGAGACCGTCAACCTCACCAAGCTCCAGCAGGCCAACGCCGCCGACGCGATCCTTGCCGCTGCCAACAATCCGGGCGGGTCGGCGATGGGCGACATGATGCAAATGGGCATGGGGGTGGCGATGGCCAACCAGATGGCCGGTCAGATGGCCGGCGCGTTCGGTGGCCAGCAGCCCGGCACGCCTCCGCCGATGCCCGCCCAGGCGATGTACCACGTCGACCAGAACGGCCAGCCGGGCGGCCCTTACACGATCGCCCAGATCCAGCAGGGCGTTGCTGCCGGTCAGGTGAACGCGCAGACCCTGGTGTGGACGAACGGGATGGCGGCGTGGTCGCCGGCCGGGCAGGTGCCCGCCCTCGCCGCGCTGTTCAACGCCCCGCCGCCGATCCCCGGGGCCACGCCGCCGCCGATGCCGCCCGCCCCGCCGGCCGCCGAGTGACCGCCTGACGATGAGCGACGCGAGCGCCCCACCCCCGCTCCCGGGCGGGCCACCACCATCATCGCCACCAGCATCATCACCACCACCATCATCGCCACCACCGGCGCCCGTGTCGGGTACGTCGCCGCCCCCGCCGCTGCCAGGCCCGGAGACGTCGCCACCTCCGGCCGCCGCGGTGCGCCCGATGCTGCACAGCACCGAGGCCACCAAGACCTACCCGTGCCAGGCGTGTGGTGGTGACCTCAAGTTCGATCCGGCCACCCAGAAGTTGGCGTGCGAGCACTGCGGCGCAGCGTTCGACGTCGACGATGCGGGCGCCGCGGTCAGCGAGCGCGACCTGCGCGAGGCCCTGCGCTTGATCAAGCAGGGCGCCCTGGCGCGCACCGACCAGGCGCTCGCCGGCGAGAAGGAGGTCGTCTGCCAGAACTGCGGCGGGCACACCACCTTCACGGGTTCGTTGACATCGAACCAGTGCCCGTACTGCCTCACGCCGATCCAGCGCGACGACGTCCACGACGCGCCCGACCGGCTGCCGGTCGACGGCGTCGTCCCGTTCACGATCGACCGCAAGCAAGCCCAACACCTGATCGGCACCTGGATCAACAAGCGCTGGTTCGCCCCCAACGAGTTCAAGGCCTACGGTCGCACTGGCTCGTTCGAGAGCGTGTACGGCGCGTACTTCACCTACGACGCCGAGACGCTCACCCGCTACCGCGGCGAACGCGGTGACGACTACACGGTCGGCGAAGGCGACGACCGGCGCACCGAGACGCGCTGGCATCGCGTCAGCGGGCAGGTCGCCAACAGCTTCGACGACGTCACGATCTTCGCCAACACCGGCATGGAAACCAAGCGAATCGCCAAGCTCGAACCGTGGCCGACGGCGTCGGCCAAGCCGTACTCAGCCCAGTACGTCGCCGGGCATCTCTGCCGAACGTACGACCGCGACGTCGAGGAGTGCCTCGAAGACGCCACTCAGGAGATGACCGCCACGATCCGCTCGACGGTGAAGAGCGACATCGGCGGCGACCGCCAGAAGATCCACTCGATGGACATCGAGTGGCGGACCATGACCTACAAGCACCTGCTCATGCCGATCTGGCTGCTCACGGTGATCTACCTACAGAAGCCGTACCAGGTGTACATCAACGGCGTCACGGGCGAGATCCACGGGGCCCGTCCGTACAGCAAGGCCAAGATCATCACCGCGATCGTCATCGCCGTCGCCGTGATCGCCCTGATCGCGGTGATCGTGTCGCTTGCCAGAGGTGGCGGCTAGGTGCTCTGGGTCCTCCTGATCATCGCCGCAGTCGTCGTCGTCGGCGGCGCACTCGCGCTCGGTGCGGGGCTGCTGTCCGACTCCCGGAAGCAACAGCGCGAGTACCGCCAGGTGGTGCCCGGCATCGGCCCGCACGCCCCGGCCAACTGGTTCGGCAGCCACACACCCGAGGCCAAGCTGCACCGGCGGCTGCGTGACGCCGTCAAGGCCGCCCACGCCCAACCGGGGGCGCCGGCGAGCGCGCTGGCGGCGCTCGATCAGGCCGCGGTCGCGCTCGATCAGCGCCTGATCGGCGCGGCAGCGCTGCCCGAGCGCACCCGCGCGACGGCCGTGGCCGAGTTGGCACCGCTGGTGGAACGCTTCGAAGATCGCGTCACCACGTTCGCCAGCGCCGCCGCCCCGGACGCGCTCGGCGAGTCCTTCGACGCGTCGATGGCGGCGATCCAGGCCGAGCTCGACGCGCTCGCCGCGGCCCGGTCCGAGGTCGAACGCATCGACGGCGGCCAAGCTCCCCCGTCCTGACGGGAATCAGCCACCGGATCGGTCGGTTGACGCTTCCATGGCCACTCAGCTCGGAAGCGAACTCGGCACGTACGGCGTCTGGCGCGGCGCCTGGCAGACGGACACGGCGTTCGCCGCCGAGGTGGAACGGCTCGGCTACGGGGCGTTGTGGCTGGGCGGGTCGCCCGACGGCGAGCTGCGCTTGGTGGACGAGCTGCTTGCAGCGACGTCGGCGCTACGGATCGCGACGGGCATCGTCAACGTGTGGAAGGACCCGGCCGACGTCGTCGCCGCGGCCTTCACCCGCATCGAGTCGAACTACCCCGGGCGATTCGTACTCGGCGTCGGCATCGGCCACCCCGAGGCGACCGCCGAGTACCGCAGCCCCTACGCGACGCTCGTCGAGTACGTCGACCGGCTCGCCGAACTCGGCGTACCGCTCGAGCGAGTCGTGCTCGCCGCGCTCGGACCGCGCGTGCTGCGGCTCGCCGCGGAACGGACGGGCGGCGCGCATCCCTACCTCACGACGCCCGAGCACACCCGCGCGGCGCGCGAGCTGATCGGGGCCGGCACGCTGCTTGCGCCAGAGCAGAAGGTCGTTGTGACCGACGCTCCCGGGCCGACGCCGGAGAGCCGGGCGGTCGCCCGCCCGCCGGTCGAGAAGCCGTACCTGAGCCTCGTCAACTACCGCAGCAATCTGGTCCGCCTCGGCTGGGCCGAAGCCGACCTCGACAACGGCGGCAGCGACGCCCTGATCGACGCGCTCGTCGTCCAAGGCGATGCGGCAGCCGTGGCACGCGGCGTCGATGCCCACCTCGACGCCGGCGCCGACCACGTCACGATCCAAGTCGTCGGCGGGGGCGCCCTACGCGCACTCGCCGCACTGGCGCCCGCGCTCGGGCTCGACGCGGTCTAGACGATCAAGTCGGCGAGGGCTGCGGAGGGATCCGCGGCCGTCACCAGCGTCTCCCCCACGAGCACGGCGTCGTAACCGGCCGCGCGCAGCGACTCGGCGTCGGCCCGGCCACGCACACCCGACTCGGCGACCTTGACGACGCCGTCGGGGAACACCGCCCCCATCCGCACGGCACGGGCGTGATCGACTTGGAAGGTGACGAGGTCGCGCTGGTTGACACCGATCAACGTCGCCCCGGCAGCGAGGGCGACTTCCATCTCCGGCTCGTCGTGGATCTCGACGAGCACGTCGAGGCCGATCTCCGTGGCGAGCGTGTGGTACTCGGCCAACTCCCCGGGTGCCAGCGCGGCGGCGATCAGCAGCGCGCAATCGGCCCCCATCAGGCGCGCATCGACGACGTCGTGGGCGGCAACCGTGAAGTCCTTGCGTAGCACCGGCAGCGCGCACGCAGCACGCGCGGCCTGCAGGTCGGCGGCCGATCCACCGAAGTGTTCCTCGTCGGTGAGCACCGACAGGCAGGTTGCCCCGCCGCGTTGGTACGTCGCCGCCATCACGGCCGGATCGAGCCCGGCGTTGAGGTCGCCCTTGGACGGTGAACGCCGCTTGATCTCGCTGATCACGGCGAGCTGCGACGCACCCGCGAGCGCATCCCGGAAGCCCCGTGTGGGCGGTAGGTCACGCGCTTCGCTGATCAGCGCGTCGAGCACGCGCGTATCAGCTGCGGCGACCTCGCGGTGCCGCTCGAGGATCTTGTCGAGGTACGTCGTCACGCCGGGGGTCAGAAGCCGAGCTTGTCGTGGATCGCCGACTTCAGCTCAGCGATCGGGACCCGGATCTGCTCCATCGAGTCGCGCTCACGGATCGTCACCGCCTTGTCCTCGAGCGAGTCGAAGTCGACCGTGACGCACAACGGGGTGCCGATCTCGTCCTGGCGGCGGTAGCGCTTGCCGATGTTCTGCGTCTCGTCGTAGTCGACGAAGTAGTTCCCGGCCAGCGACTTGCGGAGCTCCTGAGCGAGCGGCGTGAGCTCGGGCTTCTTCGACAGCGGCAGCACGGCCACCTGGTACGGGGCGAGGCGCGGGTGCAGGCGCAGCACGGTGCGCATGTCGCCGCCGCCGAGGTCTTCCTCGTCGTACGCGGCCAGCAGGAAGATCGCGAACAGACGGGTCACGCCGACCGCCGGCTCGATCACGTACGGCTGGTAGCGCTCGTTCGTGGTCGGGTCGAAGTAGTCGAGCTTCTCGCCCGAGTGCTGGGCGTGCTGGCGCAGGTCGAAGTCGGTGCGCTGGGCGATGCCCTCGCACTCGTCGAAGCCCCACGGAAACTTGAACTCGATGTCGCTCGTGCCGGTGGAGTAGTGCGACAGCTCGTCGGCGTCGTGCGGGCGCAGCTGGAGCATGTCGGCCGGGATGCCGAGGTCGACGTACCACTGCATGCGCGCGTTGCACCAGTACTCGTACCACTGCTCCGATTCGGCCGGAGGCACGAAGAACTCCATCTCCATCTGCTCGAACTCGCGCGTGCGGAAGATCCAGTTCTGCGGCGTGATCTCGTTGCGGAAGCTCTTGCCGACCTGGGCGATGCCGAACGGCGGCTTGCGGCGAGTCGAGTTGAGCACGTTGGAGAAGTTCACGAACATGCCCTGCGCCGTCTCGGGGCGCAGGTAGGCGACCGCACCGGAGTCCTCGACGGGGCCCGCGTGGGTCTTGAACATCAGGTTGAACTGGCGCGGCTCGGTGAACGAGCCGGTCTTGCCGCAGTTCGGGCACGTGTTCGGGTCGTCGAGCTTGTCGAGCCGGAAGCGCTGCTTGCAGTTGGTGCAGTCGACGAGCGGGTCGGAGAAGTTGGCGAGGTGCCCGGAGGCCTCGAACACCTGCGGCGGGTTGAGGATCGCCGCGTCGATCAGCACGACGTCGTCGCGCTCTTGCACCATCGCCCGGATCCAGGCGTTACGGATGTTGCGCAGCAGCAGCGCGCCGAGCGGGCCATAGTCGTACGTGGAGCGGAAACCGCCGTAGATCTCGGCCGAGGGGAAGACGAACCCGCGGCGCTTGCACAGGTTGACGACTTGGTCGAGATCGGTCGCTGGCATAGGGCTCCCAACCTACCGCCGCGTTACATCTGGGGTCAGACCCCCGATGAAACGGCGTCGAGCATCGCTTTGGTGAGCACCGGGCGGACGTCGAGGCCGACGTCGGCGAGCGGGTTGGTGCCCTCCGGGCTGCGGTCGATCGCACACACGACGACCTCCACGACCGCGCCCGCCGCGCGCAGGGCGTTGGTGGCGTCGCGCACCGCGCCGCCGGTGGTGATCACGTCCTCGATCAGCGTGATTCGCCGCCCGGCCACGTCGGGGCCTTCGGCGAGCTTGCACGTGCCGTACTGCTTGGCCTGCTTGCGGACGAACAGTGCCGGGAGACCCGTCTCGACACTGAGCACGGTGGCGATCGGGACGCCACCGAGCTCGAGCCCGCCGAGCAGCTCCGTGCCCTCGGGCACGCGCGGCACCATCTGGCGCACGACCCGGGCCAACAACGCTGGGTCGGACTCGAACAGGTACTTGTCGAAGTACTCGCTGGCGACCTGCCCGGAACGCAGCGTGAACGTGCCGGTGAGGCGGCAGCAGGCGTCGATGTCGGCGGCGAGGGTCGGGTCGGCGGCGGGCACGGCCCGCAAGTTAACGGACCGCGATCAGTGGTGTTCGAAGATCGCCACCGCCCGCAGGCGGCGTTCGATGTGGTGCTCCAGCGCGCGCGTGGCGAGCGCCAGCACCTCGTGGGTGGCCGGCGACTCGGGCACCGCCAGGACGTCGCGCAGGCCACCATTGAAGATCCCCCGCATCAGGGTCAGCGCGGCCGGGCTGCCGCGCGTGCCCGCGCGGCAGTTGCGGCTCAGCATCCCGCCCTCGTTGAGGTCGAACGCGACGAGCTGCGTGCCCGGCCCGTCCTCACCGCAGCGGACGCACCCGTCGAGGTGCGGTTCGAGACCTTCCGCAGCCAGCAGGCGCCAGTAGAACGCGCCGACGTTCATGGCCGCCGGCGCTTGGGCGATCGTGCGCAGCACGCCGACTGCCTGCTGATACAGCCGCGGGTTCGGTTCCCGGTCGATTGCCAGCTGGTCGACGGCCTCGATCGCGGCCATCCCCTGCGACGCCCGGTCGAGCGAGGCCAGCAACGGGCCGAGCGGCTCGACCGACTCGGCCTGGTTGACGATGTCGAGCTCGCGGCCGCGATACAGCGACAGCCGGATATGGCTCATCGGTTCGAGCCGGGCGCCGAACTTCGAGCGGGTCTTGCGGACGCCCTTGGCGACGGCGCGCACCTTGCCGTGCTCGGCGGTCATCAGCACGACGATCTTGTCAGCCTCACCCAGCCGGTACGTGCGCAGCACCACGCCCGTGTCGCGGTAGACCTCCCCCACCGACGGCTGCGTCACCGCAACCCCCCCGTGCGACCTCGTGAGAAGTTTGCGCACCGGGTGCGCGGACTTCTCACGATGTCGTCACTCGCCGTCGTCATCGAGACCGCCGAACCGCCGCCGACGGCGGGCGAAGTCGTCGAACGCCGCCGACAGCGCGGCGCCGTCGAGGGCCGACCAGGCCAAGCCCAGGAACACCAGCTCCGCGTAGGCCAGCTCCCACACCAGCGACGGCGGGAGCTGCGTGGGGGCGCCGAGCACGACCACGAGGTCGGGCTCGGAGTCGGCGGGCTCGTACAGCACGGCGGCGACCGAGGCCTCGTTGATCTCGTGCCGCGGGTCGATCCGGTTCATCGCCTCGGCGAAGCGCACCCGCCCGTCGGCCGAACCGTCGACGATGACCGTGCACCCGTGCACGACGGCCTCGCGGCGAATCGGACTCGACGCGCCCGACGGCTCGCCGGCGCCGGGCCCGAACGGCCGCAGCGTCAGCCACGGCACACCTTCGCGGGAGCAGGCCACGCCCAATTCGTCGATCAGCACCAGCCAGGCGTCGTCGCCGAGCGCCGACCACTCCGGCAGGGCGCCGCCCACGATCATCACGTGCCGGAGCGAGGTTCCGGTGTCGGCGAGCGTCACCCAGCCAGTCTCGCATGCCGCCGACGGCTAGCGTTGGCTGCCTGTGAACGGCCGGCCGCTGCACGTCGCATGCATCATGGACGGCAACGGCCGCTGGGCCGGCCAGCGCGGCCTGCCGCGCACGGCCGGACACACCGAGGGCGAGGAGAACCTCTCGCGGGTGGTCCGGCTGGCCGTCACGCGCAACGTGGGCTGGCTCACCGTGTTCGGGTTCTCGACCGAGAACTGGGTGCGCCCACGGGCCGAGGTCCGCCACATCCTCGGGCTCCACGAGAAGCTGTTCGGACGGGTCAAGGAGCTCAACGAGCTGAACGTGCGGATCCAGTGGATCGGGCGCCCGTTCGACTCCGCCGCCGCGCGCACCCCGAAGTACGTGCAGCGGGCGATCCGCAAGGCGATCGCCGACACCTCCCAGAACACGGGGATGCTGCTCACGGTGGCCTTCGACTACGGCGGCCGGACCGAGCTGATGGAAGCGGTGCGGGCCGCCCGCCGCCACGGACCGGTGACGCCCGAGACGATCGACGCCAACCTCTACCTACCCGAGCTGCCGCCCGTCGACGTGCTCGTGCGCACGTCGGGCGAGCTACGGGTCTCGAACTTCTTGCTGTGGCAGTCGGCCGGATCGAAGATCCACTTCACGAACTCGGCGTGGCCCGATTTCGATGCCGCCGACCTCGACGCCGCGATCGCCCTGGCGACGGGCGTCTAGGCCGCCCAGCGCTCGATGCCGCCCATGCCGTAGGCCTTGATCGCCACCGCCCGCTCGGGCGTCACGGCCACGAACACGGCTTGCGGCGAGTCGTCGGGCCCACCCGGGGCGAACGCACTCAGGTCGTAGTCGAACACGCCGGTCCACAAGCGTCGCTTCGTCTCGGTGTCGGCGTGGACGGCAGCGGTGCCGCACAGCTCCACACCATCGCCCGACTCGGTGACCTGCCAGTGCAGGGCGACGTTGTCGTTGGCTTCCAGATTGCGGCACTTGACGCTGTCGGCGAACGCCATCACCCACAGCGTGTCGCCCTCCCACGCCGGGTGGACGGGAACGACGTCCGGCTTGCCGTCCGCGCCCACGGTGGCGAGGTGCGCCCACGGTGAGAGTGCTGCGGCGGCCTGCTTGATCGTGTCCAGCGACGTCATCGGCTCACGGTGGCACGCCGGCGAGGGCCGGTCAACCAGGCCGGCACAGGCCGGTGGGGCGGGCCCGGGCCGTCTAGCCTGCCGGCGATGTCGGGCCCGCTCGGAAAGTACGTGGACGCGTTCGTCGAGGGTGTCGGTGCGCTGCTCACCGAGCTGTCCGGCGAGCCGCTCGACGACGCCTGCATCGTCGAGGTCAACCAGCTCGTCTCGAGCGTGCTCGCCAGCGACGGGCGGCTCACCGACAGCGAACTCGACGCCTGGCTCGACGACATCGGTCCGCGCCTCGACCCGCCGGTGTTCGTCACTCGCCAGCAGCTGCGCACGTCCGACCTGTTCGCCGGCCGCGATCAGTGGCTCGCCCAGCCGAGCAACCTGTTCGACCTGCTGCTGCGAGCCGACGCCCGCGACGGCGGGCGGCGAACCAACCGCTACTACGAGCTGGCACTCAAGCTGGCCCACGCCGCGGCGGCGATCGATCTCGTCCCCTCGCCCGACGAGATCGCCGCGATCGACCGCTTCCGCACGATGCTGCTGACGACGCTCGACACGGCCGGCGTGGCCCGCCCGGGGCAGCCCACGGCAGCAGCCCCCGCCGGCACCATCGCTGCCACGCCGGCCGCCACCCCCGAGCTGCCGCCCGAACGCCCGATCGAGGAGCTGCTCGGCGAACTCGACGCCTTGGTGGGGCTCGACCACGTGAAGACCGAGGTGCGCCGTTTGACGAGCCTGCTGCGCGTGCAGAAGCTGCGCGAGGAAGCCGGCCTCCCGGTGCTCGAAACGAGCCGCCACCTGGTCTTCACCGGCAACCCGGGAACGGGTAAGACCACGGTCGCCCGGCTGCTCAGCGAGATCTATCGGGCGCTCGATGTCGTGACGAAAGGTCATCTCGTCGAAACCGACCGGTCCGACCTGGTCGCCGGCTACGTCGGCCAGACCGCCACGCGCACGCGTACGATCCTCGAGTCGGCGCTCGGCGGCACGCTCCTGATCGACGAGGCCTATTCACTCGCCCGCGGCGGCGAGAACGACTTCGGGCGCGAAGCGATCGACACGCTCGTCAAGTTCATGGAGGACCATCGCGACGACCTCGCCATCGTGGCCTGCGGCTACCCGGCCGAGATGGCCGAGTTGATCGACGCCAACCCGGGGCTGGCGAGCAGGTTCACGCGTACGATCGTGTTCCCCGACTACACCGACGACGAACTCGTGCAGATCTTCCGCCTGATGAGCAGCTCGAAGGAGTACCACGCCGACGCCGAAGCCGAGCAGCTGCTGCGGGCGATCGTCGCCGCCGAACCGCGCGGGCGCGGGTTCGGCAACGCCCGGCTCGTGCGCAACCAGTTCGAAGACGCCG
>JAEZFY010000258.1 GCA_023417265.1 Actinomycetes bacterium
CCGCGGGGGGGGGGGGCCCCCCGCGCTCGGCCCCGGACGCCGGGTCGTCGGCCCAGGCGGTGGCGCAGGAGATCCGCGCGGCCGGCGGGCAGGCGATCGCCAACACCGACGACGCGGCCTCCTGGGATGGCGCCGAGGCGATGATCCACGCCGCGATCAACACGTTCGGCGACGTCGACATCGTGGTCAACAACGCCGGCATCCTCCGCGACGCAGCGCTGGCGAAGATGTCCGAGGCGGAGTTCGACGAGGTCGTCCGGGTGCACCTGAAGGGCCACTTCGCGCCCACCCGCTTCGCTGCCGCGCACTGGCGCGCGGCTCATCACGCCGGCAGCACACGGCGCCGCAACCTGGTGCACACGAGTTCGACGTCGGGCATCTATGCCAACCCCGGCCAGGCCAACTACGGGCCGGCCAAGTCGGCGATCGTCACGCTCAGCCAGATCGCGGCGAAAGAGCTCGAGCACTACGGCGTCGTGTCGAACTGCGTGCTGCCCGGGGCGCGCACACGCCTGACGCTGGCATCACCGGGATTGCCCGAGATCATGCAGGCGCCCGGCGAGGGGTTCGACGTGTGGCATCCCGGCAACGCCTCGCCGCTGGTGGCCTACCTGAGCGGGGCCGACTGTCCGTTCAACGGCGAGACGTTCTACGTGCAGGGTGGCACGGTGCGTCGGCTCGCCCCGTGGACCCTGGCCGGCGAGTCGGTCGAGCACCCGACGCGCTGGGACGTCGACGAGCTCGCCGAGGCGATGCAGGCGTTCCTGCGGGCCGACTGACGCCGGGGCCGAGGTTCAGTCGGCGGTGATGGCGACGATCTCGGCGACCACGGCGTCGGCCAGATCGCCTTGGGGGAGCTGGGCCTGGAGCAGCATCAACCGGGTCATGTCGCCGTTGACGCGCACCCGGCCGGCCATGAAGGCCTGCATGAGCGCGGCCGGTTCGGCGCCGAGCACGAGCGCCTTGGCGACCTCGTAGTCGGTCTGCACACCGGTGTCGGCGTCGGCGAGGTGCCCGAGGTCGAACACGAACTGGCCGCTGGTGGTGTCGATGTGGGCGAGCACGGGCTCGTCGGTGAGCGGGGTGTCGGTGACCTCGAGGTTGATCCGCACGCCGATCGTCATCTCCACGTGCTCGGCGTAGCGGGCACGGATCGCGGCGGCCGCGGCCACCCACTCGGGTGACAGGAACTCGTACATCGGGCTATTCAACCGCGAGCACGCGCCGTGCCGTCGTCACCGAGTCGAGGAACTCGTGATCGAGTTCGAACCCGAGCCCGGCAGCGGTCGGTACCGCGATCCGGCCGGCGGCGACGGTGATCGGGTCGCGGACGATGTCGCGGGCGTAGAACCGGGTCGAGGCGCTGATGTCGCCGGGCAGCGTGAACCCGGGGAGCGTCGCCAGGGCGGCGTTGGCGGCCCGCCCGATGCCGGTCTCGAGCATCCCCCCGCAGCACACCGGCACGCCGCGGGCGGCGCACAGGTCGTGGATCCGGCGGGCGGTGAGGTAGCCGCCGACCCGTCCGGCCTTGATGTTGACCACTTCGGCCGCACCGCAGTCGATCGCGTCGGCCGCCGCGGTCAGCGACGTGATCGATTCGTCGAGGCACACCGGCGTTTCGATCGCGGCGGCGAGCGCAGCGTGCCCGAGCAGGTCGTCCTCGGGGAGCGGCTGTTCGATCAGGAGCAGGTCGAACTCGTCGAGTTGGGCGAGGTGGGCGGTGTCGGCGCGGGTGTAGGCGGTGTTGGCGTCGACCTGGAGACCCAGCTCCGGCCCGATCAGCTCGCGCACGAGCCGGGTCGGCTCGATATCCCAGCCCGGTTCGATCTTGAGCTTGATCCGGGCGTAGCCGTCGTCGACGTAGCCCTGCACCTGGGCGAGCAGGGCGTCGAGGTCGTCGAAGATGCCGACGCTGACACCGCTGGCGACGCTGTCGGCGTGGGCGCCGAAGTGGGCGTGCAGGTTGCTGCCGGCGGCCCGCAGTTCGGCGTCGAGGAGCGCCGCTTCGAGCGCCGCCTTGGCCATCGCGAAGCCCTTCAGCGGCGCCAGCCGGTGGGCCACGCCGGCCGCCGTCAACGGACCCCCGGCCACGAGTGCCGGCCACAGGTGCTCGCTGGTGGCGAGCTGCGAGGCGTCGACGAACTCGTACGAGTACAGCGGTTCGGCGCCGGCCACGTTCTCGCCCCACCCGTCGACGGGCGTGCCGCTGGCGACGTCGGTGCCGGCGATCCGGACGAGCAGGATGTCGCGGGTGCGCTCGATGCCGAAGCTGGTGCGGAACGGCGTCACCAGCGGCAACGCGATCCGGCGCAGTTCGAGCTCGCCGAGACGGATCATCGCCCGGGTTCCACGAGGTACGCCCCACCGCGCGTGAACCCGACCACTCGACCGCCGGCGGCGAGCGCCCCGCCGAGCTCGTCGCGCAGCCGTTCGCGCCAGGCGTCGGCACGCCCCGGGTCGGTGCGGCGCAGGACGACGATGTCGTCGGGCGTGGCGATCTCGACCAGCCCCCCAGCCGCGACCGGGCGGGTGTGTTCGGGATCGGTGCTCCAGGCGGCGACGAGGCGGTCGGAGGCGCTGCCGGTGTTGATCGCGTCGTTCATCGGGCCGTAGAAGTCGACCACGTACTCGGCGATCTCGGCGCCGAGGACCTCGATGTTGAACCACGCGTTGCGGCGCACCAGCGGATCGAACGTCCACGTGATCCAGGCGATCGCCTGCTCGGCAGCCCACGTGCGTTGATGGTCCTTGAGCGCGCGGCCGACGCCCGCGTGCTGGACGCCCGGGAGGATGCCCGTGACGTGGCTGTGCAACGCCCGCTCACCGCGGTGATCGGCGAGGAACCCGAACGAGGCCCCGACGAGATGGTTGCCGTCGTAGGCGCCGGCGACGTATCCGCCGGTGTAGGCGATCGCCCGCAGCAGGTCGACCTGGACGACCGGTTCGGCCGTACCCCAGATCTGCTGGAACAAGGCGTTCACCTCCGCCAGCTCATCG
>JAEZFY010000267.1 GCA_023417265.1 Actinomycetes bacterium
GTGGGTCGGGGGCGACGCGCTCGGCGTGCTCGACACGGCACTCGACGGCCTGCGCAGCCCGCTCCTCGTCGTGGCCACGGTGCGGTCCGGCGAGCTGACGGCCGCCGGTGCCCTCGCCACGCTGACGCGCAAGCTCCCCACCCACCACATCGACCTCGCCCCGCTCACGGTGGCCGAGATCGGCGAGCTGCTCGCCGAGGGCGGCCGCCGACCGGCCGACCCGCACGTCGCCGATCTGGTCCACACACGCAGCGGTGGGCTCGCGCTGTACGCCAGCGAGATCGCGCGTGCCGTTCGCGACAGCCACGGCACGCTCGACCCGCGGGCCCTGCCGGCCGCCCTGCGCGACTGGATCAAGGCCCGCCGCGCCACGCTCCCCGCCGACGCCGAGCGCCTGCTCGACATCGCCGCAGTACTCGGCGAGCGCTTCGACGCCGACCTCCTCACGAACACCGTCAGCGGTGCGCCGCCCGACCAGATCGCCCGGGCCTGCGACGTCCTGATCGTGGCCGGACTGCTGCGGACGCTCGACGGCGAGCCCGACGGAGCAGGACGCCTCGCCTTCGCCCACACGATCACCCACGAGATCGTCTACGGCCAGATCGGGCCGGCCTCACGTGCGCAACTGCACCTGCTCGCGGCACGCACGCTCGAGCACCTCGCCGACCGCGACGGGCTCGACCGCGACCACGCAGCGCTCGCTTACCACTACCGCCACGCCGGGGCGGGTGGCAGGGTCGGTGCGGCCCGCGAGGCGCGCCTGGCAGGCGACGCCGCGTACGCGATCGGGGCGTGGGATGCCGCCGGCGCGCACTACCGCGCAGCACTCGACAGCACGGGTGACGCGGCCGACCGCGTCGCGCTGCTGGTGGCCGTCGGCCGTGCCGAGCTGCGCGCCGGCCGCCACGAACAGGCCGCCGCCACACTGCGGGCGGCCGTCGAACAGGCGCGCACGCTCGGCCTCGCCCTGATGGAGGCGCAGGCCACGCTCGAGCTGGTCGGTCGCGCCGGGCGCGGCGCGGTGGTCGGCGCCGGCGACACCGAGCACGAGCGCCTGCTGCGGCGGGCAATCGAATCGCTCGAACGCCACCGGCCACGCGACGCCGACCACGAACGCGCCTGCACCGTGGCGATGAGCGCGCTCGAGCGCGAGCTTGCGTTCGTCCTCCTGCTCGGCGACACCGCCGAGCGCAACGACCTCCTGATGCGCGCCCTCAAGCGCGTGCGCGCGCTCGAGCCGCCGGACGAAGCTGCCGTGGCGAGCGCTCTCTTGGGGGCCCGCTACGCCAAGCTGGCCGGCGACCAGCTCGGTGAGCGCCTGGCCGACATCGACGAAGTCCTCGGCGCGCCGCGCGTCGAGGTCGGCGACGCCACCGTGCTGGCCGCCCTCACCTACCGCATCGAAGACGTGTTGCGGGCCGGTCGGCTGAACGAGCTCGACGACGCCCTCGCCGATGCCGAAGCGATGCTGCGCCAGCACCCCGATCCGTACTGGCGCTGGGCCGTGCGGGCGTGGCGCGGTGTGTACGCGATCGCCCGGGGCGACCTCGACGAAGCCGAAGCGATCGCCGAGCACGCCGCCGCGCTGCGTCCCGGCGTGCCCGAAGCGGCCGCATGCCTGCTCGTCAACCGCGTCAACATCGGTTTGTACCGCGGCCGCTCGGCCGACTTCATTCCCGATCTCGAACGGGCCTGCGCGGCGTTTCCGAACGTTCCGGCCTACCGGGCCGTGCTGACCCTGTGCCTGTCGCGGGTGGGCACCGCCGACACGGCACGACGCGCCCGGTCCGAGCTGGCGGCGCTCGCCGGCGACGGGTTCGCCACGCTCCCCGACGACGTCAACCGGTTCTTCGCGCTCGGTGTGCTCGCCCACGCCGCCGCCGACCTCGCCGATCGGGATGCCGCCGTCGCGCTCGCCCCGCTGCTCGAGCCGTATCACGGGCAGTGGGTCGTCATCACCGCGTATGGCGCCGGCGGAGCCGTGTGGGGGCCCGTCGATCACGCCCGCGCCCGGGTCGCCCAGCTCGCCGGGCGGCCGCGCCTGGCCGCCGAACTGTTCCGCCACGCCGAGCGCCAAGCCGCGCTGACCCCGCTCGTGCAGGCCCGCATCGCGGCCGACCGAGCCGCCTGACCGGCGCCGCGCCCCGCCACCTACGATCGGCGCCGTGGACCTCGACACCTACGAGGCCGGGGTACTCGCCGGCGACCGCACCGTGCTCGGCCGGGCGCTCACGCTCGTCGAGTCGCGGCGCGCCGACCACCGCCAGCTCGCCCAGCAACTCCTGCTGCGGCTCCTGCCGAAGAGCGGCGCAAGCCATCGGGTGGGAATCACCGGCGTGCCGGGCGTCGGCAAGTCGACGTTCATCGACGCCCTCGGCGGGCAGCTGACCGATGCCGGGCACCGCGTGGCGGTGCTCGCCGTCGACCCGTCATCGTCGCGGACGGGCGGTTCGATCCTCGGCGACAAGACCCGCATGGCCCGGCTCGCCACGAACCCGCGGGCGTTCATCCGCCCCTCGCCCACCTCGGGCACGCTCGGCGGCGTGGCCACCGCCACCCGTGAAGCGATCGTCATCATGGAAGCCGCCGGCTACGACGTCGTGCTCGTCGAAACGGTCGGTGTCGGGCAGTCCGAAACAGCGGTCCACGACATGACCGACACGTTCCTGGTGCTGATGTTGGCCCGCACGGGCGACTCGTTGCAGGGCATCAAGAAGGGTGTCCTCGAACTCGCCGACGTACTCGCCGTGAACAAGGCCGACGGGGCCCATGTGGCCGACGCCGCCAACGCGGCCGGCGAGCTCACCACCGCCCTGCACCTGCTGTACCCAACCGACGCCGCCTGGGTGCCGCCGGTGCTCACGTGCAGCGGGGCGACGGGTGCCGGGCTGCCCGAGCTGTGGGCGGCGATCGAGCGCCACCGCAGCACCCAGCAGGCGTCGGGCGAGCTCGACGCCCGCCGCGCCCGTCAGCGTGTCGGATGGATGTGGGCCACGGTCGAGCGCCAGCTCGTGGCGGCATTCCGCGAGCGCGCCGACGTGCAGGCGCTGGCGAGCACGCTCGAAGCCCAGCTGCGTGACGCCACGATCACCCCGGCGCTCGCCGCGGAGAGATTGCTCGACCAGGGGTAACGCTCAACAGGGACCTTGGTCCCGGCACGCGCGTGCCGAGGCCCCTAGGTGCGCGAGCCGGCGCGGCCCACACTCGTGGCATGACCCGCGAGCACCCCGACGGCGGAGGTCGTCCGGCATCGCCGGCCACCAAGGACCCGTCATGATGCTCGACCACCTCATCGTCCCCGTCGACCTGTCGGCGTCATCGCTCGCCACGATCGGCCTGGCGGCCACGCTCGCCGACCGGGTCGGTGGCCAGGTCGACGCGATCTGCGTCGTCAGCGACGCCAAGCTCGTCCGCCCGGCGGCGACCGAGCTGAACTATCACATCGCTCGCCTGGGCCCGCTTCCGGTCACGATCCACCGCGAGGTGATCGTCGCCGACAGTCCGGCGACGGCGATCATCGACACACTGATCGCCACCCCCGAGGCGACCTTGGTGATGGCCTCGCAAGGTCGCGGCCGTTCGGCTGCGGTGTTCGGCAGCACGCTCGCCGACGTGCTCCGCCGCAGCGCCCGGCCGGTGATCGTGCTCGGCCCGAACGCCGACCTCACCACGTGCGAGACGGGCGGCGAGTACTTCGTACCGCTCGACGGTTCCGACAACGCCGAGGCGGTGCTCCCGATCGTGGCCGAGTGGACTGCCGAGCTGGGTGGCAGCCCCACCGTGGTGGAGGTCGCCACGGCGAGCTACCACGACGCCGCCTCGGCGTACCTGCGGGCGCAGGCCGCCGGGCTGGCCGACACGATCGGACGCCCCGTCGATTACGAGTTGATTCACGGCGGCGACATCGGGCGGGCGATCGCCGAGCGCGCCGACGCGGTCGGCGCCTCGCTGATCTTCATTGCGTCACACGGTCGAACCGGAATCGGTCGGCTGGCATCCGGGTCGGTCGCCGCGGGGGTCGTGCGCCATGCCCGGATGCCAGTCGTCGTGCTGCGTCCCGCCGACGTCGGGGCCGCCCAGCTGGCGAGCTTGGTGGCGGCCGGCTAGAAGTCGGCGATGCGGTGCGCAGCGCGCCGGGGGGCGGGCGCGGCGGGGGTTTGTAACCGGCGGCGGCGAGCAGGCGGACGACTCGGCCGCGGTGCCCCGCGAAGGGTTCCAGCAGCTCGAGCATCGGCGCGTCGTCGGGGCACCACGTGCGATCGCCGGTGAGTGCGTAGCGCACGATGGTCGGCATCCAGAAGTCGCCGAGCACGACCACATCGGGATCGCCGTGGGTGGCGCTGACCACCGACGTCGCCGTCCACGGACCGAGCCCCGGCGGCATCTGCAGCCGGGCGATCGCCGCGGCGGCGGTCATCGTGGCCGCCTGCTCGAGCGCGGCCGCGTGGCGC
>JAEZFY010000313.1 GCA_023417265.1 Actinomycetes bacterium
AGCGGGTCGCGGCGATGACCGGCATCGACCGCGACGTCCGCGATCCCGGCGCGTTCCGCGGCCGCGAGTTCCCGCCGGCGCTCGACCTCGTCCCGGTCGTCATCGGGGTGATCGGGTTGCTGTTCGCCGCGGTCGACGCCGCGCAGGACGGCGGTGCCGATGTGGCGACGTCGATCCTGCGGACCCTGGCCGGGGCGGCGTTCGTCGGCTGCGTCACCGACGCGATGTTGCTCGGCCACTGGTACCTCGTCCAGCCGGGCTTGCCACGGCGACTGCTCGACGAGATCGTCACCGCGCTCGGCTGGACGTGGCCGATCGAGGTCGCCGCATTGTTGATCCCCACGGGCATGGTGAGCGTGTGGACCGGCACCATCGACGACGGTTGGAACGGCACGCTCGGCTGGTTCTGGGGCGCCTGCGCCGTGACCACGCTGGTGCTCGTGTTCGTCACCCGGGCGGCGCTGCGTGAGCGTGAGTACAGCGCCGTGATGGCGGCCACCGGCCTGCTGTACTTGGCGATCCTGACGGCATTCGGCACCGACATCGTCGCTCGAGCTGTACTCGACGCTTAGGTCGACCGCTGGCAACGGCTGGGTGCGTGCGCGGTGGACCGTTTCCCCGGTCACGTTTCGGGCATGATGTGTCCATGCCCCGTCCTGTGTGGTCCGGCACGATCAGCTTTGGCCTGGTCGCGATCCCCGTCAAGCTCTTCCATGCCGTGCGCAAGCAGTCGGTGTCGTTCAACCAACTCGACGATCGCACGATGTCGCGCATCAAGTACAAGAAGGTGTCCGCGGCCGACGGCGAGGAAGTCCCCGACGAGCACATCGTGAAGGGCTACGAGGTCAGCAAGGATCGGTACGTCGTGGTCGACCCCGACGAGCTCGAGCCGTTCATGCCGGTCGCCACCAAGACCGTCGACCTCGAAGAGTTCGTCGACCTCGACGAGATCGACCCGGTGTACTTCGATGCCCCGTACTACGTGGCGCCGGGCGAGAACCCGAAGCCGTACGTGCTGCTCGCCCGGGCGATGGAGGAAGCCGGCAAGGTCGCGATCGGACGCTTCGTGATGCGCAACAAGCAGTACACGGCGGCGATCCGCGCCGACCATGGCCGGCTGATCATGTCGACGCTCGCCTACGCCGACGAGGTGATCGATCCAGCGACGATCGACGAACTCGACGGGCTCGAAGACATCGACGTGGCCTCCAAGGAGGTCGCCATGGCGCAGTCGCTGGTGGCCTCGCTGTCGGCCGCGTTCGAGCCGGAGAAGTACCGGGACGAGTATCGCGAGCAGGTCCGCGACCTGATCGAGATGAAGGCATCGGGCGAAGAACTGACGATGCCCGAGGCGCCGGCCGAGAAGCCCAACGTGGTCGATCTGATGGCCGCCCTCGAGGCCAGCGTCAAGGCTGCCAAAGAGGCGCGTGGCCGGCACCCCACGGCGGCCGCCGAGCCGGCCAAGAAGCGCACCCGCAAGGCCGCCAGCAAGGCGCAACCGGCCAAGAAGGCCGCCACCAAGAAGCCCGCCCGCAAGTCGGCGTGAGCTGGGCTGCCCGCACGCGGTGACCGATGGCTGACGTCACCGTCGCTGTCGACGGCCGCCAGTTGACGCTGTCGAACCTCGACAAGGTCCTCTACCCGAGTGGCTTCACCAAGGCCGAAGTCGTCGACTACATGGCCCGGATCGCGCCGGCCGCGATCCCGCACTGGCGCCACCGGGCGTTGACGTTCAAGCGTTTCCCGGACGGAACCGCCGGAGAAGGGTTCTACGAGAAGCGTTGTCCCGGTCACCGACCCGAGTGGGTCCGCGTGGCGCCCGGGCCGAGCGATCGGCGCGGCGGCATCGACTACTGCTGCCTCGATGAGCCGGCGGCTGCGGTGTGGGCCGCCAACATGGCGGCAATCGAAATCCACGCGCCGATGGCGTTGGCGGCCGACCTCGACACGCCCCGGGCGGTGGTGTTCGACTTCGATCCTGGGGCACCGGCTGCGATCCAGGAGTGCGCCGAGGTCGCTCTCGCGGCCCACGACGTGCTCGCCGCGATCGGTCTCCGGGGGTGGTGCAAGACGTCGGGTTCGAAGGGCCTGCAGATGTACGTGCCGCTGAACACCCCCGGCGCAACACACGCCGGGTGTGCCGACTTCGCCCTCGCTGTCGGGCAGGTGCTCGAGCGGCAACTCTCCGGTCGCGTGACGACGGTCATGGCCAAGGCCGTGCGCCCTGGGAAGGTGTTCGTCGACTGGAGCCAGAACGCGCACCACAAGACGACGATCGCTCCGTACTCCCTGCGGGCCCGCCCCGAGCCGACGGTGTCGACGCCGATCACGTGGGACGAGGTCGCGAAGATCGCCAGCGGCTCGGTCGACGGCCGGTTCGAGGCGGCTGATGTGCTCGCTCGGGTGGCGGAACACGGCGATCTGTTTGCCGAGGTGTTACAGGTCGAGCAGCGCTTGCCGAACCACGTCGCCTGACCGTTAACCTCGCTTCGTGCTCAAGTTGAGGTTGAGGGTTCTCGCGCCACTCGTGGGCGTCGGCGCGCTCGCCGTCAACCTCGCCGGACCGTGGTCCGAGCCCGCCTACACGGCGCCACCCACGCCCCAGTTCACGGCCGGCACCGGCGGCCCATCCGCCCCCTCCGGGCGATCCGCCCCAGCCCCCGGATCCGGTGTGGGCGAGCGGATCCGTGTCGAGATCGATCCGGCCGACGTGGCTGCCGATCTGGCACCGGGCGAATCGGTGCCCGACGACGCCGGATGGACAACCGCCGACATGGTGGCGGCCGACGACGCCGGCACCGTGCTCCCGAACTTCTCGGCCTGGGAAGCGTTCGACGCGGCCGTGCGCCGCCGGCTCGAATCGGCCAACTGGGCCGCCGGGGTGGCCGTGATGGTCGACGGGCAGGTCGTTCACGCCGCCGCTTACGGCGATCGGGCGCCCGGCGACCCTGCCACGACCACCGACCGCTTCCGGGTGGCGAGCATCTCCAAGACGATCACGGCGATCGTTGCCATGCAGCTCGTCGAACACGGTTTGCTGGCGCTCGACGAGCCGGCTGGGCACGTGCTCGCCGCATCGCTCGGCGTGGCGCCGGCAGATCCCGACGTGCTCAACCTGACCCTCAGGCGGATGTTGAACCACACGTCCGGGTTCCCGCAGGCGGAGGGCACGTTCTTCGGCGGTGGCGCCGCCTCGTGCGCGGAGGCCGCGGCGGGCGCGCTCCAGAGCAATCTGCCGCCTGTGGCGGGCTACCGCTACAGCAACATGAACTACTGCGCGGTCGGTTTGCTGATCGAGGCCGTCACCGGGTTGCCCTACGAACGGGTCGTCCAGGAACGCCTGCTCGCCCCGCTCGGCATCGAGGGCATGCGCCTGACGTCGACCTACGAGACGGGCCCCGACGAGGTGCTCCACTACCCGAGCCCGAATCGCAACTTCATGGAGGCACTCGGTGCCGCCGGCGCATGGAACGCCACCCCGGCCGATCTCGTGGCGATTCTCAACTCGATCGACCCGACCACCCCGGGATGGAAGGCGCTGACACCCGAGTCGATGCTCACGATGCGGCCGCCCGCCCAGGGCCGCTACGGGCTCGGGTTGATCGGCTACGCCGCCGGGTGGGGCCACACCGGCACGATCCAGAACACCCATGCGATGCTGCTCGCCCAGCCCGACGGCATCACGTGGGCCGTCACGGTCTCGGGCAACCACCCGAGCGAGTCGTCGCACCTGGCCAACATCATCGCCGCCGCCCTCGCCGAAGCCTTCCCCAACTGACCCCGCGGTGCCAGGCGCCGCGCTCTCTGGCCGAGGTCGCCTGCGAGTGCCTGGCATCGCCCGTCGCGATCCGTGCCTCACTCGCGTGAGCCGGTGCCTGGCACGACCACACACCCGCGTGCTGCCCGTGCCAGGCACCGACTCGGGCGACATCGGCCCGCGCGCTAACGGGCGGCTCCAGGCACTCTCGTCGGTGGACCCCACCAGTCCGCTGAGCCTCGCTGCCGTCGTGCCGTGCGCCAGAATGAAGGGATGGCATCGGTGTTGTCGATCGGGTCACGCAACTCCGTGCTCAGCATCGGGTCGTGCGAGTCCGTGCTCAGCATCGGTTCGTGCGGCTCGGCGTTCTCGATCGGGTCGGTCGGATCCTTCGCGTCGATCGGCGCGTTCGGATCGTCGATGTCGCTCCTGTCGATCGCTTCGTTCCAATCGCGGTGGTCGATCCTGTCGGGGCAATCCGACGCGGCGGTCCAGGCGTGGCGGCGCAGCAGCCCCCGCGGCGCGGTGAAGTTCGCCGCCGCGGGCGCGGCGGCGACCGCGGCGGCGTCCCTGCTGTGGCGGTTCGGCGCGCCGAAGGCTGTCCGCGCCCTGCGGGCTCGGTGACACGATGACGCCTCCCGATACGCATCCGCTCGCCGCCCTGGCGGGAACGTTCGTGGGCGGCGGCGAGGGCGAGTACCCGACAATCGCCGACTTCACGTACACCGAGGAGCTCATCGTGGCGCCCGTCCCTGGGCGACCGCTGGCGCACTGGCGGAGCACCACCCGTGACGCCGTCACCGGCGAGCCCCGGCACGCCGAGAGTGGATTCCTCCGGGCCGTCACGGGTGGGGTCGAGCTGGTCGTCGCCCACGGGTTCGGCATCGTCGAGACATCCGCCGGGGCGCTCGCCGACGACCACCTCACGCTCGACTCGATCGCCGTGGTCGGCACGGTCACCGCCAAGCAGGTCGACGCGATCGTGCGCCGCTACGAGCTCGCCGGCGACACGCTGCGCTACACGATCGCGATGGCTGCCGTCGGCGTCCCGATGACGCACCACCTCCGCGCCGAACTCCACCGCACCTCACCCACGCCCTGACCCCGCGCGCGGGTTGCCGCAAGGTTCACGGACGAGCGCCAGAAGACCGCGCAGCACGGGGAGCACGCTGGCGGTTTGGGCCGGGTAGGGGTCACCGACGAGCCTGCCTGGCACCGCCCGTCGGAGCGCGTGCCGATGTCGCCGAGCCGGTGCCTGGCACGGGCAGCACGCTGGTGGTCTGGTCGTGCCAGGCACCGAATCAGCGGAGATGCTCGAAGTTGGCGACGGGCGGTGCCGGGCACTCGCGGACGACCTCGGCGAGCAATCCGCGCGGTCTCCTGGCACAGGGACCAGGCTGGGTGGGCTGGCCGCTCCACTCGCCGGCCGGGTGGGTTGCCACGTCTACGCTCGCCGGGCATGCAACCGACGCCGTTCCCCGACCGCGGTCGCCCGGCCGACGACGTGCTCGCCGACCTGGCCGGCAAGCGCAGCGACGACGTGCGCTGGCGCGACGGCAAGACGTTCGGGTTGGTGTTCAACGGAGGGCCCGACGTGCACGCCGTGGCC
Organism: Actinomycetes bacterium; assembly: GCA_023417265.1. Lineage (GTDB taxonomy): Bacteria > Actinomycetota > Acidimicrobiia > Acidimicrobiales > Ilumatobacteraceae > Ilumatobacter. Next base: position 5,367 of record JAEZFY010000313.1, read on the forward strand.
GAGCGGGCGGCCGTCATGTACCTCCACGACAACGCCCTCAACCCGTTTGCGTTCCCGTCCCTGATGGGCATCGAGCAAGAGGTGGTCGGCTGGACGGCCGGGCTCCTGCACGGCCCCGACACGGCCGCCGGCTTCCTGACGAGTGGCGGCACCGAGTCGATCCAGTGTGCCGTGCTCGCCGCCCGCGAGCGCGGCCGCGCTGAGCGCGGGATCCGCAACGGGGAGATCGTGCTCGCCGAGTCGGCCCACGCTGCTTTTCACAAGTCGGCGCACATGTACGACATGCCGATCCGCAAGGTGCCCGTGCATCGCGATGGGCCGCAGGCGTGGACCGCCGACGTCGAAGCGATGGCGGCCGCCGTCACCGAGCAGACGGTGCTGGTGGTCGGCTCGGCGCCGCAGTACCCGCAGGGGGTCGTCGACGACATCCCGGCGATCGCCGCGCTGGCGGCGACGGTCGGGGCGAACTGCCATGTCGATGCGTGCATGGGTGGGTTCGTGCTCCCGTTTGCGGAGCAGCTCGGTCGTGACGTGCCGCCCTGGGACTTCCGGGTCGAGGGCGTGCACACGATCTCGGCCGACATCCACAAGCTCGGCTACGCACCGAAGGGCGTGTCGGTGATCCTGCACCGCACACAGGAGTCGCGCTTCCACCAGATCTTCTTCTTCGACGACTGGCTCGGTGGTCTGTACGCGTCGCCGAACCTGCAGGGCACCCGTTCGGGGGCACCGATGGCCGCCGCGTGGGCCGTGATGCAGCACCTCGGGATGGAGGGGTACCTCCGCCTGACCGACGTCGTGCTCCGGAACGCGGATGCGATCCGCGCCGCGGTCCGAGAGATCGAGGGTCTTCGAGTATTCGGACGCCCGGATTTCCACCTGCTGGCGATTGCCTCCGACACCGAGGCGAGCGAGCCGCTCGACGTGTTCGCGCTCGGTGACGCACTCAAGGCGCGCGGCTGGCATCACGACCGCCAGAACCCGCCCGACTCGCTGCACCTCACCGTCAGCAACACCAACACCGACGTGATCGGCGACTACCTGAGTGACCTCCGGGACTGTGCCGAACAGGTGCGCGGCACCTCCGTCGCCGACCGCTCGGCCAACTACAGCGGCACGACGTAGCCCCAGCGGTACGCCGGCGTCGACGACCGCCATCGACCGGCTCGCCGTGTGGGCTGGAGGCGGGCGCCGGTCAGTAGGCGTCGGCGATCGCTCGGGCGACTGCGTCCGGGCCGAGACTCGCGGTGTCGACGACGAGGTCGGCCGCGTCGAGGAGCCACGCTCGGGATGCGGCATACAAGGGAAGGTGATCGAGGCGCCATTCCTGTGCCGAGCGCTCCTCGGCGTCGGCCAAGATCCGCGCACGGAGGGTGTCGGGGTCGGCGTCGAGCACCACGTGGAACACCTCGAGACCTTCGGCCGCGAGCCCGCCGCGCAGTTCGTGCCAGTACGCCTCGGACAGCACGGTCTGGACGGCCACCAGGTGCTGCCCGGAGATCTCGGTGAGATGGCGGGCGACGACGGGGACGAGCTGCCGCCAAGCCGCGAGATCCTGGAAGTCGTCAATCGCGATCCCTTGGAGGTTCGACGTCAACATGTAGCCCACCCACTCGGGGTCGAACAGGCGCAGCGCAGGCCGCTGCTCGACGAGGCTCCTGGCGGTGGTGGTCTTGCCAGCTCCGAACGTTCCGTTGATCCAGATCAGCACACCCGGCAGGGTAGGGGTCCCGGGCATCGGCCTCAGGGTGGTGGCGGTCGGCGGCGGCCCGGCGGTGGGCCGTGGTACTCGACCGACCCGTCGGGGCGGCGCCACGTGATCGCGCGGTGGTTGTCGTGGATCTCGAGCCGGTGGCCGCCGTTGTGGATCGCGTCGTGATCGGCCGCACACAGCGGACCCAGTTCGTCGATGTCGGTCGTGCCGCCGCGGCTCCAAGAGCTGGTGTGATGCGCCTGCGTGTCGTCGATCGGGCGCTCGCAGCCGGGGCGGGCGCACGACCCGTAGATCGCCGTCAGGGCGTCGCGCTGGGCCGCCGTGGCGACCCGACGGGTGCGGCCGACCCACAGCGGCTGGCCCTCGCCCGAGAGCAACACCGGCACGATGTCGCTGTCGGCGAGCAGCTCGCGGATGGTGGCGATCGGGAGCGGGATGCCGTTCGACAATTCGGCGATCGAGGCTGCGTGTGGGCCGTCGGCGAGCGTCTTCAGGTCGACGACGATGATCACCTTCGGCACGCGGCACCGCCCGGCGCTGCTGACACCGTCCGGGGAGTCGGCACGGGTGGGCGTGGTGGTCAGGGCGGCCATGAACGCCTCGACCTTGAGCTCCTGGTAGGACGCACGCGATCGGCTGGGCTGAGCCTTGAGGCGGGCGAGATGGGCGTTCAGGGCGAGGGTGAACTCCTGCTGGCGCAGCGGATCGAGCTCGATCAGTGTCTTGTGCATGCCGGTGTCGCGGTCGACCCACGACGACACCTTCGACGCTGCCCGCTGACGGTCGAGCTCCTCCGCATCGGAGCTGGGTCGGTGCCGCGAGCGGATCTCGTTGACGATGTTGCGCACCGCCCGGTCGAAGCCCTCGGCGAACTCGCGCCGGGCGACATTGAGCAGCTCGTTCTCGCGCTGGCGCAGCTCGACGAGCTCGGCGGGGGAGAGGCCGCGCACGTGGCGGGCCAGGACGTCGAGGTGGGCGCCGGAGATCTCGCCCGCCGCCAACGCCGCTTCGAAACCGGGCAGCTCGGCGCAGGCCGACGCACGCGCGCCGGTGGCCTTGGCGTCCTTTCCGGACTGCACACCCGAGCTCAGCAGGAGCCCGATCAGCGAGGCCTCGTCGCGGCCGTGATCGGGTTTCGGCGGTGGGGCGTCGGGCGCGGGCGCCGGTCGCGGGCGATCGCGGTCGGCCAGGGCTCGGCCGCGCCGGGCGATCTGCACGTCGACCGCGTCGAGGCAACCGCGGACTCGGCGGACGAGCTTGATCAGGCGTTCGAGGTCGGCGCGCTCGGCACACGCGACGTCGGCGGCGAGCACCGCGTCGAGCGCCTGAGCCACCTCCGCCGCCGAATCGAGTGCTGCCGTGGACATACCTCGATCGTGCCGAACACACGCGCGAGAAGCAAGCGTTCTACCATCACTTATTCCGATGATACTGGTGATCGGAATGAGAGATAGTGCCTGGTCAGAGGGCACGAAAAATGGGGGACTTGCGAGAAAAATCTGCGATCATCTGCAACCGGACGGTGCGGTCGGGAGTGTGTCCCGCTGATGCACGCCATCGCGATCACCACACAACCCGACGTGACCCACCACGCAGACATCGAACTGGCCTCCGCGCTCAGCTTCGAAGACCTGTACCGGTCCGAATATCCGACGCTCGTCGCGGTCGCCACCGCGCTCGCCGGCCAGGACGGCCCCGACCTCGTGCACGACACGATGGTCCGGGCGCTCCTGAACTGGAGCAAGGTGGCCCGCTACGAGCGACCCGGCGGCTGGTGTCACCGGGTGGTCGTCAACCTGTGCCGGAGCAAGGCCCGGCGGCAACGCACCGAGCGCCGCTGGCTCTCCCTGCAACGCCGCGCCGAGCCGACCACAGCGGGTCCGTCGGCCGACGTGGTGGCGTTCTGGGAGGCGGTCCGCCAACTCCCGGAACGGCCCCGCATGGTGGTGACCCTGTACTACGCCGGCGACCGCTCGGTGAGTGAGGTGGCGAGCATCCTCGACGTGCCCGAAGGGACCGTCAAGAGCGACCTGTCACGTGCCCGCGAGGCACTCTCCCGAGAACTGAACTGAGATGAACCTTCCCCCCGATGACTTCGACGAGCGAGCCCGCGCGGCCGGCCGGGCGCTGCGCCAAGCGCCACCTCCCGACGGGCTGCGGCGCATCGGCGCCGCCCGCCGCAACCGCCGCGTCGCCCAAGCCGGCGGCGCGCTCGCCGTGGCCGTACTCGGCATCGGCGGCATCGTCGCGATCACACGCGGTGGAGGCGACGAAACGATCGTGACCTCCGAGCCGACCACGCCGGTGCCGCCCACGTCGCCGAACTCGGCGCCGCCCGTCACGGTCCCGACCACGGCCCCTGCGGCGACGCCGTCGACAACACCGAACTCCCCGCCGCCGACCAGCCCGGCGAGCACCCCCGAGGACCCCGCAGAGCCGACGGTGTGGGTCGGCCAGAAGCTTGCCGGCTGGTACGCCGACGGTGAGTTCGTCCCCTACATCGACGACCGGTCACTGCCCGCCGGGCTACTCGGAACACCGGTCGAGTTGCTCGATCTCGCCAGTTCGGCGTCGATCACGGCGACCCCAACCGACGTCGATTGCTCGTCGCCGTACCTCGAACCGGCGCCTGACACGTGGTCGGTGTACGCCGCCGCTGTTGCACCGGTGCCGTCCGCGCCGCTCGAGCTGCGCCTCGGCGGGATCGAGACGCCCGACGGCTACGAGCCGGCGCAGGTGCGCGTCGCCGAGTTGCCTGGCGAGAACCTGTCCGGCGACCAGCAGCGGCTGGTGCTCGCCGACGGCTGGAACACCGACTACCAGTTCCCCACGTGGATCGCCCTGTTCGATCCGGTGCTCGGCGAGTACTCCGTGATCGAGGGCGATCTCGATCCATCCAACGCGCTCGACATCGGTCGCCCGGTCGACGCGTACGTCGACGTCGATCTCGACGGCAACTGGGAGATCGTCTTCGGTGTCGGTGACGGCTGGGGCATCCACGAGCTGACGACCGCCGAGTCGATCGTCTTCGGCGCCGCGCATCCGTGCCCCGACCCGATGTTCGAATCCCCGCCGGCGGCCCCGACGGCGTCCACCGGGATCGAGCCGCTGCTCGGCGAGTGGGCGTTCGATCCGGATGCGACCGAGGTGTCGGCAGCCACGCTGTGGATCGAGTTCGACGGCACGTACACCTACGCTCGGTACGCCGGCTGCCAGGACGCGGTGGTCGAGGACGGCGGCATCGTGAGCGTCGCCTTCCAGTCGACACCAGAGTGTGTGCCGGCCGACGCCGATCCGCGGCTCCGCCTCCTCGAAGAAGCGTTCTCCACCGGCGCCCAGCTGCGGGTCGATGCCACATCGGGGCAATTGCAGGTCGGGACCGACGAGGGTGTGGCGCTCACGAAGGTCGTCGCGTCGGCAGGCCTCGACCTGGCGCGGGGGGCCGCCTACGGCTACTACGCCGGGCAGTATGTCGCCAGCGTCGACGACCTTGTGGCCAGCATCTCCGAGCAACTCGGCGAACCGAGTCACGACACCGGATGGTTCGTCACCCCACCCCCCGAACGGCCTGGCGAACCGGACTGTCTCGCCGACATGACCACCCGGGCGATCTGGTGGGGCGACTTCGTCGTGTGGCTGTGGCCTGACGAGCGCCTGACCGGTGGCACGATCTGGAACTGGACGCTGGGTGCCCAGCCGACCGACGTCAACGTGTTCGCCGACACGCCGTACACGCCGACACCGAGTGGCCTCACTACCGTGGAGGGCTTCGGGGTCGGGCAGCCGATGTCGAGCGTCGACGACCACTACGGCGCCCGCTTCGACGGCTGGTTCGGCCAGGGCGACGTCACCCAGTGGGCAGAGGCCCGCGTGCCCGCCCCGACGCCATTCCTCAACCTGTTCGGCAACTACGGCTGGCTGACCGCCACCGACGGCGCGCTCGCCACGATCTCCGCCCAGAAGTCCTTCTGTTGACGACCGTTACATCCGGGGTCTGACCCCGGATGTAACACGTCAGTTGACCTGGCGGGTGTGGCCGTCCCAGAACGGTTCGCGGAGCTTGAACTTCTGCAGCTTGCCGGTGGCCGTGCGCGCCAGCTCGTCGCGGAACTCGACCTTCTTCGGGCACTTGTAGCCGGCCAGCTTGGTCTTCGCCCAGGCGATCACGTCGTCCTCGGTGAGCGTCGAGCCAGGCGCCTTCACCACCAACGCGGTCACCATCTCACCCCACTTCTCGTCGGGGATGCCGATCACGGCGACCTCGGTGACGTCAGGGGGCTGGAAGATCGCATCCTCGACCTCGAGCGACGAGACGTTCTCGCCGCCGGTGATGATCACGGCCTTCTTGCGGTCCGAGATGGTGAGGTAGCCGTCGTCGTCGAGGAACCCGCCGTCGCCGGTATGGAACCAGCCACCCTCGAGCGCGTCGTCGGTGGCCTCGGGGTTGTCCCAGTACGACTTGAGCACGACGTTGGACCGGGCGAGGACCTCGTCGTCGGGGGAGATCTCGAGCTCGACGCCCAGCGCTGGCGCTCCGGCGCGCACCAGGCGCTTGGCCCGCTCGGCCGCGTCGAGGTCGTCCCACTCGGCCCGGCGCCGGTTCATCGTGAGCAGCGGTGCGGGCTCGGTGAGGCCGTAGATCTGGATGAACTCCCAGCCGAGGTCGGTCTCGACCCGCTCGATGGTGCGGGTGGGCGGAGGTGCACCGGCGACGACGATGCGGGTTCGGCCGGCCCCGGGGACCTCGTCGAGCTCGCCGGCCGCGTCGAGCACCATGTTCACGACCGCAGGCGCGCCGCAGAGGAGCGACACGCCGTGCTCGTC
>JAEZFY010000327.1 GCA_023417265.1 Actinomycetes bacterium
GCGCGGCGCGCCGCGCCGGGGCGCGCCGCCCGAAGGCGGCCAGCACGGCGGCCAGCGCGGACAGCAGACCGACCGCGAACGTCGCCCGGCCCGAGACCGAATTCCCGGTGATCACCACGGCGGCGACGCATCCCGGCAGCCATGGCCAGCGCAGATCGACGAGGCGGGCGGCGAGCCAGGCGGTCATCGCCACGCACGCCACGGCGGCGACCGCCAACGCCGGGCGGACACCGATCGACCCGAGCACGTAGGGCGACAACAAGCTGTAGGTGGCGACGTGCATGCCGCCGTAGGTCGACAGGTCGTAGGCGTTCGACGGGAACCGGGTCACCGCGTCGGACCAGAAGTCCTGGGCGGCGAGGTCACCCCCCGAGGCGAACCACAGCGCCCACGGCACGTGCAGCACGGCCGCCAACGCGGCCGAGATCACCACCGCCGCGCGGGTGGTGGCCGAGCCGCGCGCGGTCGCAGCCGGGGCGTCCACCGGTCACCGCCGCGCGTTGGGGATGTCGACGTCCTGCCCGAACAGCGTGCAGGTGGTGTCGGCACCGACGACCGCCGCGTTGGCGCGAACCCGGGCGGCGCAGTCCTCGAGCGATTCGCGCTGGTACCACACGAGCCCGGCGAGGCCGAGCAGCACCACCAGCCCGATGACCTTCTGGACGATCGTCTTCATCAGCCACGCCCAGGCGACCGCGGCGACGACCAGCGCGATCGCCACCACGACGGCAATTGCTTTGGCTTGACTCAGCGACACGGCGAGCACGGGCACGCCGAGCACGATAGGCGCTCCTCCCGTACATTGCCGGAATGCCCGACCGTCCCAGCGAAGACCCGCCCGCGAGCACCGAGCACGCCGTGAACTTGTCCGGCGGGCTCCCCGAGACCGTCCTGCCGCTTCCGGATCCGGCCGTCGCCAACGCGCTCGAACTGGCACTCGACGGGCGTGCTCGCGATCAGGTAGCGGCGATCGTGGCCGCCGCCCCGCGGCTGTCGGACGGGTGGGCCGCGCTCGCCGAACTGGCCGGCGACGCGATCGAGCGCTACGCCTACTTCCGGGTGGGGTATCACCGCGGACTCGACGCGCTACGCGCCAACGGCTGGCGCGGCTCGGGCTATGTGCGCTGGGGCCGCGGCGGCAACGACGGGTTCCTGCGCTGTCTCGACGGCCTGCAGCGGGCCGCGGCCGAGATCGGTGAGGACGACGAAGCCGAACGCTGCGCCGTGTTCCTGCGCCAGCTCGACCCGCGCCCACTCGATCAACGCCAGCCCGGTCGCGACGGTTCGTGATCGCCGGGGTCGTCCTTACCGGCGGGGCGAGCCGTCGGATGGGCGCCGACAAGGCCCTGCTCGACGTCGACGGCCGGGCACTGGCCGTGCGGGTCGCCACCGCGCTCGCCGACGCCGGCTGCCGGCCGGTGTGGTGTCAGGGTGGCGACGCGGCGGCGTTGCGCGAACTCGGCCTGGAGGTCCGACCCGACCGCGAGCCGGGCCACGGCCCGGTCGCGGCGATCGTCGACGCCTACGGAGCGCTCGGCCCGGACGCGGCGGGAATGGTGGTCGCCGCCTGCGACTTGCCCGATCTCGGGCCCGACGCGATCGTCGCCCTCACCGCGGCCGCCACCGGCGATCGCCCGGCCGCCTTGGCGACCAGCGCGGCCGCGCACCTCGTCAGCTGGTGGCCGGTCGGACTGCAGGCGGCGCTCGCCGAGCTGGCTGCCCGCGGGGTGCGCTCGTACCGGGATGCGCTGGCGGCGCTCAGCGCCGATTTGGTCGAGGTCGCAGCCGAGTCGGTTCGCAACGTCAACCGACCGGGCGACCTGTAGTGTCGCCGCCATGGCGATCCCCGAGGTGTCCGTCGATGAACTGGCTGAGCGGCTCGCCGAAGGCGCCCGCCTGATCGACGTCCGCGAGCCCGACGAGTACGCCGAAGCGCACGTGCCCGGTGCCGTGCTCGTGCCGCTCGCCACCGTGCCCGAGCACCTCGACGCCTTCCGGGGCGACGGTCCGGTGTATGTGATCTGCGCCCGCGGTGGGCGCAGCATGCGGGCGGCCGAGCACGTCGCCGAACACGGCATCGACGCGGTCAACGTGGCCGGCGGCACGCTCGCCTGGATCGACGCGGGCCATCCGGTCGACGCCGGCTGACCGGTCGTGACCGCGCTCGCGCACCGCTGGGTCGCCGACGACGACGCGCTCGCCGAACTGATCGTCGAGCTGGCCTCCGTTCCGCGCTACGCGATCGACACCGAGTTCCACCGCGAGCGCACGTACTATCCGGCGCTCGCCCTGGTGCAGCTCGCCTGGCACACGCCGGACGGCCAGCAGTTCGCCCTCGTCGACCCGCTCGCCGTCGACGTCGGCCAGTTCGCCGACCTGTTCGCCACCGACGCCGAAGCGGTGTTCCACGCCGCCCAGCAGGACCTCGACGTGCTGACCAGCTCCGTCGGCGCGATCCCGGCGCGGCTGTTCGACACGCAGCTGGCGGGTGGCTTCGTCGGCTATGGCACCCCTTCGCTGGTGTCGCTCGTCCAGGGCGAACTCGGGGTCACGGTGCCCAAGGGCGACCGGCTCACCGACTGGCTGCGGCGCCCGTTGAGTGACGCCCAACGCGAGTACGCGGCGGCCGACGTCGCCTACCTGCTCGAGCTGCAGGACCGGCTGCTCGCCGAGTTGACCGAGCTCGGCCGGGTCGGCTGGGTCTACGAGGCCTGTGACGAGCTGCGCGTGCGGCCCACCGGATCCGCCGACCCGAACGACGCCTGGACCCGGTTGAAGGACGTCCGCAGCCTGCGCCCGCGGGCGCGCGCCGTCGCCCAGGCGGTGGCCGCCTGGCGCGAGCGTGCGGCGGCGGCCCGCAACGTGCCGATCCGGCAGGTGCTGCCCGATCTGGCGATCCTCGGCATCGCCCAGCGGCGCCCCGCCAGCGAGGGCGACCTGAAGCAGGTGCGCGGGCTCGACGAGCGCTTCCAGCGCGGCAAGATCGCCGCGGAACTGCTCGCCGCCGTGGCCGCCGGCAACACCGCCGAACCACCCGACCCGCCGGTGTCATCCGACGATCTCGAACGCGACCTGCGCCCGGCGGTGACGCTGGTGTCGGCATGGGTCAGCCAGGTCGCCAAGCAGGAGCGCATCGACACCGCCCTGCTGGGCACCCGCGCCGACCTGATCGCCTTGCTCGCCGGCGATCCCGACGCCCGCCTGCGCCACGGCTGGCGCGCCGAGTTGCTGGGCGAGGGCATCGAGCGGCTGGTCAGCGGCAGTGCCGCGCTGACGTTCGACAAGGGCTCCGGGCTGCGCCTCGTCGACCTCGCCTGAGCCGTCTGACTCGAGCAGCGACGGATCAGCGCAGAGCCGCGCGGGCCTTGCGCCACAGCGCATCGAAGGCGGCGATCGGCTCGGCGGCCCGGCTCGCGTAGGCGTGGATCGGCCGGCGCTCACCGAGCGCCTGGTTGACGATCACGCGCTGCGGCACGGACGGCTGCCAGATCGCCCGGCGGCCGACGATCCGGGCCAGTTCGTCGATCCGTCGCTCGGCCTCGGCCGACACGGCCGGGACCCGGTTGAGCACCACACCGGCCAGCTCGAGGTCGGGGTTGGCGCGGTCCCACACGTCATCGATCAGGTCGGCGACGCCGCCGATCCCGCGCAAGCCGAGCGCCGACGGCTCGACCACGATCAGCGCATGCCCGGCCGCGCTGAGCGCCGAACGGGTGAGGTTGCCGAGCGACGGTGCGCAGTCGATCAGGATCGCGTCGTAGTCGTCGGCAACCGGCGCGAGCACCCGGCGGAGCCGCTTCGGGCTCCCCGACTCGTGGCCTTGCAGGGCCGGCGTGGCCGGGAGCACGGCGACCTCGGGGGCCCAGGCCGAGGGCCGGATCACGTCACCCACGCGCGGCCCACCGCCGTCGAGCAGGTCGGCGACCGTGTGCTCGAGATCGGCCGGGTCGAGCCCGAGTACCCACGTCGCCGACGCCTGTGGATCGAGGTCGACGACGAGCACGCGGCGCCCGGCGGCGGCCGCCGCCGAGGCCATCCCAAGCGTCACGGTGGTCTTCCCGACCCCGCCCTTCTGGTTGAGAATTGCCAGCGTGTGGCGCATGGCACTGATCGTAGGCGCGGCGGCGGTGCGGTCCGGGCGGCGAGCAGTGCAGCGTTTTGCGGGTCCCCGCCGGGTAAACTGCTCCGCAATGTCATTCCTCTAGCTGATGTGGGAGCCCTGTCGTGAAGAAGGGTCGTCATCGTCGCTTCGAAGAAGCGCGCAAGTTGAAGCAGTCGGGACCCGGGGCGTTCGACCTCGGGTTCGGCGACCGGTCGTCCGGGCAGTCCGCCCCCGACGACGAGTACGCCGCGCTCGCCGAGAAGTACGGCGTCACCTTCGAGGACGACGACGACGAATGACGTGAGCCGGTAGCTCGGCTACCGGCCGCGCACCACGGGATGGGGGAGCGGCGTCCAGTTCGGACGCTCGAGCAGTTCCACGAGTCGCCCGTAGCTCGCCGCGCCGATCAACTCGATCAGCTCGTCGGCCGACGTCTGATACACCGGCCGCGTGGCGGTGAACGCCTCGGGTGCCTCGATGCACCACCAGTGGAACTCCTTGCCGCCCTCACCCCAGTCGCGCCGCTTCCACTCGCTCACGCGCGACGTCACGTGGCCGTAGTCGTCGGCGGTGTGTTCGACGCGGATCGGCACCTGCCAGCACACGCCGGGTTTCCAGTCGAGCGGGCGCGCCCCGGCGGCGAGTGCGCCGATGTGCAGCGCGCAGCCGGCGCCGCCGGCGAAGCCGGGCCGGTTGAGGAAGATGCACGCGTCGTCGATCAGCCGCGTGACGGTGGGCGGCTCGCCGGCCTGGTCGGGGTCGGGATCGGCGGCCCGGAGGAACCCGCCGCGCACGGCTTCGGCGTGGAACTGCATGTGTTCCGGGCCGAGCCGCACGAACGCCCGGACCACCGTCTGGACGTCGTCGTCGTCGACGAAATGGGCGCCATAGCTGCAGCACCCCTGGGCGAGTTCGGTGGCGTCGGCGTCGAGCACCCCTTGGCAGCCGGCACCCCAGATGCAGTGATAGTCCGAGCGCAGGAACGTCGCGTCGAGCAGCCACGTGCGGGTGGTGCCGTCGGGGTCGACCTCGTCGAACGACACCCACTCGTGCACGTCGTCGGTGGGCGGACGGGTGCCCTCACTCATCGCCGGCAAGCTAGCGCCACCTGCGCCGAGGCGGCTCGGGGCCCGGCAACGCCCGGTTCGCCCAACGGGATGACCACGTAGGCTGGACGCACCATGTCTTCTGCGATCTCCGCCGACCAACTGCGCGCTTCGTTCCTCGACTTCTTCGCGTCGCGCGACCACAGCGTCGTGCCGTCGGCGAGCCTGATCCCGCACGACCCGACGGTGATGTTCACGGTGGCCGGGATGGTGCCGTTCAAGCCGTACTTCGTCGGCGACGAGGTCGCCCCGTACGCACGCGCGGCGAGCAGTCAGAAGTGCGCTCGCGCGGGCGGCAAGCACAACGACCTCGACGACGTCGGGCGCACCAAGCGGCACCTCGTGTTCTTCGAGATGCTCGGGAACTTCAGCTTCGGCGACTACTTCAAGGAAGCGATCATCCCGTGGAGCTGGGAGCTCGTCACCGGATCGCGCGATGCCGGCGGGTGGGGCCTCGATGGCGACCGGATCTGGGTCACCGTCCACGAATCCGACGACGAGGCCGAGCAGATCTGGCACGAGGCGGTCGGCGTGCCGATCGACCGCATCCAGCGGCTCGGCGACAAGGACAACTTCTGGCAGATGGGCGACACGGGGCCGTGTGGCCCGTGCTCGGAACTGCACATCGACCGCGGGCCGGCGTTCGGCCCCGACGGTGGGCCGCTCCACGATCCCCACGGCGATCGCTTCATGGAGTTCTGGAACCTCGTCTTCATGCAGTTCAACCAGGCGCCCGACGGGTCGCGCACGCCGCTGCCGAAGCCGTCGGTCGACACCGGTGCCGGGCTCGAGCGGGTGCTCGCCCTGCTGCAAGGCGTCGACTCGGTGTGGGAAACCGACCTGATGCTGCCGCTGATCGACACCGCCCAGTCGGTCACCGGCAAGACGTACCGCGTCGGCGACTACACCGACCGCGAGAGCTTCGCCATGCGCGTGCTGGCCGAGCACGCCCGCAGCTCGACGATGCTCGTCGCCGACGGCGTGTTCCCCTCCAACGAGGGCCGCGGCTACGTGCTCCGGCGGATCATCCGCCGGGCCGTGCGCTACGCCTACCTGCTCGGCACCGATCAGCTCGTCATGCCGCAGCTCGTCGAGACCGCGATCGACGTGATGGGCAACGCCTACCCCGACGTCGTCAAGCAGCGCGACTTCGTGGTCGGGGTGCTCGGCCGCGAGGAGGAACGCTTCCGGCACACGTTGAAGAACGGTCTGGCGATCCTCGACGACGAGATGCGCGGCCCGCAGTTGTCCGGTGCCACCGCGTTCCTGCTCCACGACACGTACGGGTTCCCACTCGAGCTCACCCAGGAGATCGCCGGCGAGCGCGACGTCGCCGTCGACCTGGCCGGGTTCGAGGTGGCGATGACCGACCAGCGCGACCGTGCCAAGGCCGCACGGGCGACGGCCAAGGGCGTCGACGGCGGGCGCGTCGACGAGTACCGCGAGGTCGTCGAGCAGTTCGGCATCACCGAGTTCGTCGGGTACGGCGTCACCGCCGTCGAGGCGCGCGTGCTGGCCGTGGTCCCCGGGGCCGAGCGCGACGGCGATGCCACCATCGAGGTGTTCCTCGACCGCAGCCCGTTCTACGCCGAGTCGGGCGGGCAGGTGGGCGACACCGGCACGATCGTCACGCCCACCGGCACGGCCGAGGTGCTCGACACCACGTTCGCGCTGCCCGGTCTGCGCCGCCACGTGGCCCGCCTGGTCGACGGTGAGATCACCGCCGGGCAGACCGCGACAGCGTCGATCGACGACGCGCGCCGCTCGGCGACGCGCCGCAACCACACCGCCACGCACCTGTTGCACTGGGCCTTGCGGCACGTCCTCGGCGCGCACGTCAAGCAGGCCGGCTCGTACGTCGGGCCCGACCGGCTGCGCTTCGACTTCAGCCACTACGAGGCCGTCACGCCCGAGCAGATCGCCGAGATCGAGCGGCTCGTCAACACCGAGACGCTGCGCAACGAACCGGCGATCGTGTTCGAGACGAGCAAGTCGGAAGCCGAGGCGCTCGGTGCGATCGCGTTCTTCGGCGACAAGTACGGCGAGATGGTCCGCGTGCTTCAGGCGGGCCCGTCGATCGAGTTGTGCGGCGGGACCCACGTGTCGGCCACCGGCGACATCGGCTTGGTGAAGGTCGTCAGCGAAAGCTCGATCGGATCGAACCTGCGCCGGATCGAAGCGATCACCGGGGATGCGTCGGTCGAACTGCTCCAACGCGACGAAGCCGCGCTCGGCCAGATCGGCCGGCTCGTCGGCGCTCCCGGCGAAGCGGCCCTCGACGGCGTCCAGCGCAAACTCGACGAGCTCAAAGCAGCCCAGGCCGAAATCAAGGCGCTGCGCGCCAAGCTCGCCAGCGGCCGCGCCGGCGAACTCGCCGCGGCGGCCACCGACGGCGTGGTGGTCGAGCAGATCGACGGGTTCGAACCCGGCGACCTGCGCGAGCTGGCGCTGGCCGTACGCCAGCACGGCGCCCGGCGCGTGGTGCTGATCGGCGCAACACCTTCGGGCGGTGTCGCGATCGTCGCCACCGTGCTCGCCGGCGACCCGACCAATGCGGGCCTCAACGCCAGCGACCTGATCAAGGCCGCAGCCGGTGCCGTGAAGGGCGGTGCCGGGGGCAAGGGCGACATCGCCCAGGCCGGTGGAAAGGACCCCGCCGGCATCCCCGCCGCGCTCGACCTGGCCCGGAGCGCCGCTACGGCGTGAACGCCCCCGGCGTGCGCGCGCTCGGCGTCGACCCGGGCACGAAGCGGATCGGCCTCGCCGTGTCCGACCTGAGCGGCACGATCGCGTCGCCGCTGCTCGTCCTCCAGCGCTCGAAGTCGCTCCGCCACGACCTCTCCGAGTTGGCCCGGATCGCTCGGGCCGAGGAGGCCGAGGTGATCGTCGTCGGCCTGCCGATCAACATGGACGGCTCGTTGGGCCCGGCCGCCAAGGCTGCCACCGAGTTCGCCCGGCGGCTGGCTACGGTGGCGGGCGTGCCGGTCGAACTCCACGACGAACGGCGCACCACCGTCACCGCCGACGAAGCGATGCGCGAGGGCGGCCTCGACGGACGAGCCCGGCGGGCGCGCGTCGACAAGGTCGCCGCGGCGGTGATGCTGCAGTCGTGGCTCGAGGCCCGCCGGAGCCGCCGGTGAGCGACTTCGACCCCGGTCTGCGCACCGCCGGTGCCGACCCCGACGACGACCGGTGGCACTCCGACTGGGAACCCGACGAGTGGGACGAGGTCGCCGAAGTCAGCGCCGTCGAGCCGTTGCCCGGCCACAACCGGATCGCCAAGTGGGCCGTGTGGGCGACGCTGGCGGTGGCCACCGTGGTGTTGCTCGTCATCGGGTACGTCGGCTGGTGGTACCTCGACCGCGTCGACGCCGGCGACGGGCCGGCCGAGGCGGTGCAGTTCACGGTGGCCGAGGACGACACGCTCGAATCGGTGGCCGCCCGGCTCGTGCACGACGGGCTCGTCGAAGACGCCGACGTGTTCACCTGGTACGTCGAGCGGCAAGGCGGGCTCGAGCTCACACCTGGCTTCTACGAACTGCGCACCAACGCCCACATGGGTGACGTGCTGGCCTGGTTGCGCACCCCGCCCGCCGAGACCACCCAGCGGATCACGTTCCCGGAAGGGTTCACGCTGCAGCAGATGGCCGACCGTCTGGCCGCCCAGCAACCGAGCTTGTCGGCCGCCGCGTTCCTCGCCGCCGCCGAGGCGGCCGTGATCCCCGACGCCTACCAACGCCCGGCCGGTGTCACGTCGGCCGAGGGGCTCCTGTTCCCCGATACGTATCAGGTGTCGAACGCCGACAACGAGGCCCAAGTGGTCGAACGGATGGTGGGCCTGATGGAGCGCGTGGCGGTCAACCAGGAAGACCTCGTCGCCGGGGCGGGCGCGCGCGGCCGCCCGCCCCACGGGAGCCAGATGAAAGCCGCGGG
>JAEZFY010000063.1 GCA_023417265.1 Actinomycetes bacterium
GTACCGAGGCGATCGCCAACGAGCTCGCCCGGCCCGGCCGCGAGGCCGCCGCCAGCCGCCGGACCGGCCTCGACGGCGACGTCGCCGGGGAACACGTCACGCACGCTGCCGGGCGGGCCCGCTCCGAGGCCGGCGCCGAACTCGCCGAACGCTTCATGCGCGAGCTCTCCCAAGCGGTGCGCGCCCGCCCGGCACCGTTGCCGACCACGTTCCGCCCGCTCGCCGACCAGATCGCCGGCCGCCGCACCGTGGCCCTGTCGACCGACGCGGCCTCACGTCGCGCCCTCCGGTCGGTCGGCAAACGCGCCGCCACCGTCGGCGACACGATCCACCTCGACGCCAGCGCCCAACAGGTTGCCGCCGCCTCGCCGCGGGTCAGCGAAGTCATCGCCCACGAGCTCACCCACGTCGCCCACCGGTCGGACGCACCCCGGTTCTTCGACGACGTCGACGACAGCCCTGAGGAGCGCCGAGCCGACCAACTCGCCCAGGCGATCCGGCGAGCCCCCGTCGCACCCACCAACTCGACGCTGCAAGCGCCGTTCGCGGCACCGCGCCCGGCGCGCCCACCGGCTGCGTCGGCGCCCGGCGCAGTGCTGCGCCGCTCCCCGTCCGGAGCATCCCCAGCCGCGAACCCGTCGCCAGACGCGACGGTGTCGGCAGCCGACCTCGCCGCGCGCCTCACCGGGCGTGCTCCGCAACCGCGCAGCAACGCCGAGGTGTTGCACAGGAAGGAGTCCCCCGTGGCCTTGTCATCCGCGGCCGAATCGACGAGCGCGACGAGCGAGGCGCAGGAGCCGATCGGACCGGCCAGCGTGCTCGACAGCGATTACGCCCGCGATTGGTTCCGCCAGCAACTCGATCGCAACCACCGGTTGATCCTCGAGCGGCTCGAGGACACGATCCTCGCCCAACTCGAACGCCGCGGCGGACGCTTCCGCGGGGGCTTCTGATGGCCCAGCAACTCCAGAAGGCGTACCTCGAGGTCGAGTCGGGCGGGCGCATCGACTGCATGTTCAACCCGGCCAAGTTCTCGTTCTCGCAGGCCAACCGCTGGGACTCCGACCAGATCCCCGGCAAGGCGACGCCGACCATGCGCTACGTGGGCGGCGGGGGCGGCTCGTTCAGCCTCAGCCTCGTGTTCGACACCACCGCCCAGGGCACCTCGGTCACCGCATACACGAACAAGCTGCTCAAGCTGATGGACGTCGACACCAGCCTCGCCGGGTACGACGCCAGCCGCAGCAACGGTCGCCCGCCGTGGGTGAAGTTCCACTGGGGCACCGACCTGCACTCGTTCAAGGCGGTCGTCAAGAACATCCAGGTGGGTTTCACCTACTTCTCCAGCGACGGGCTGCCGCTGCGGGCGACGGTGGAGATGAGCCTCGAGCAGTACGAACCCGACGCCAACTGGGGGCCGCAGAACCCGACCTCGGGGACGCCGCGCCCGAACCGGACGCACCAGATCGAGGTCGGTGACACGCTCGACCGGATCGCGGCCCGCTACTACGGCGACGCCACCCAGTGGCGGGCGATCGCCGACGCCAACGCGATCGGCGATCCGCTCGACCTGACCCCCGGTCGTCTGCTGGCGATCCCGGAGATGAGCCGCTGATGCCGTCCCAGCAGCTCGTCTCGAGTCCGCAGCTGCTCGTCAACGGCGTCGAGCTGCCGGCCGACGAGATGGCCGAACTGGTCGACGTCCGGGTGACCCAGACGATCGGCGTGCCCAGTGAGCTGACGATCCGCTTCGCCGACCGCACGTTCGTGCTGATCGACGGCCCGCGGTACGTCGTCGGCAACCCGATCGAGGTCAAGTTTCCCGACGAGCAAGGGACGCTCTCCTCCGTCTTCGAGGGCGAGATCGTCAGCGTCGGACTCGACCAGGACGCGGGCGGGCCGGAGGGTTGCGAGCTCACGGTGACCGCCCTCGACAAGAGCCACCGGCTCGGACGGGCGACCAAGATCCGCACGTTCCAGAACATGAAGCACTCCGACGTGGTCCGGACAATCGCCTCGGAACACGGGCTGCAGGCGCAAGCCGACGACACGACGGTCGTGTTCGAGTACTTGATCCAGACCACCACCGACTACGCGTTCTTGCAGGAGTTGGCGTTTCGGAGCGGGTACGAGTGGCGTGTCGTCGGCACGAAGCTGGTGTTCAAGAAGCGCGCCAGCACGGCGCCGATCACGGTCACCTACGGCGAGAACATGCGCCGGATCCGAGCCCGCTACAGCGCCGCCAGCGAGGTCTCCGACGTCAAGGTGCGGGCGTGGGACCCGAAGGCGAAGAAGCCGGTGCAGGGCGCGGCGACCCTTGCGAGCCTGCGCAGTGCCGGCGCCACGGGCGGCACGAGCCCCCTCGTGGAGAACGGACGCAGCAAGGCCAAACCGTGGGCCGCCACGGTGGAAGCGGTCACGCTCGTGGCGACCTCCCACGGCGAAGCCAACCAGCTCGCCGGGGCGCTCGGCAGGCAACTCGCCTCCGGCGACCTGATCCTGCGGTGCGAGTGCTACGGCGACCCCCGGATCGGCGCCGGCTCGACGGTGAAGATCGAGCGGGCCGGCACGAAGCTCAGTGGCGACTACTACGTCACGTCGGCCGAGCACTACTTCGGTCAGGACGGCGACATGCGCACGGTGTTCTCCACCGGTCCGGCGGGCTCGGCGTCGGTGGTCGATCTGCTCGGCGGCGCGGCCGGCCCGGTGAACCCGTTCGGCCAGCTCGGCCTGACGATCGGCCTGGTCACCAACAACAAGGACCCCGACGGCGTCGGCCGAGTGCGCGTGAAGTTCCCCGCCCTGAGCGACTCGGAGGAGAGCTGGTGGGCCCCCGTCGTGTCCCCCGGCGGCGGGAATCAGGCCGGTTTGATGTTCATGCCACAGATTGACGACGAAGTCCTCGTCGGCTTCGAGCACGGCGATCTGCGCCGGCCGTTCGTGCTCGGCGGCCTCTGGGGCGCGAAGGCCAAGCCGCCCACCGCGACCGACACGTTCCTCGCCCAGAACAAGGTCGTCGAGTGGGGCGTCAAGACGATGAACAGCACGACGCTCACGATTCGCAGCGGTGATCAGCCCGCCGACAAGCACTACAAGTTCGCGCTCCCCGACGGCACCACCCACTACATCGGCGCCGACAAGACCGAGATCATCGCCCAGAACAAGTCGATCGAGCTGAAGTCGGGGCAGGCCTCGATCAAGATCACCGACACCGGCGACATCGAGATCAAGGGCAACAACATCAAGATCGATGCCACCCAAGCCCTGACCGTGAACGGCATGACGATCGAAGCCAAGGCGAAGACGTCCTTCAAGGCTGAGGGCAGCGCCGCGCTCGAGCTCAAGGGCGGCGCCTCGGCCAAGCTCTCAGCAGGCGGCGTGACCGAGATCTCCGGCGCAGCACTCGTGAAGATTCAGTAGAGGACCCGGACGTGTCGGACAGCAGCGATTTCATCGGACGCGGGATCAGCTTCCCGATCCGGGTCGACCAGTCCGGCTCGATCGCGCTCACCAGTGGCACTGCCGACATCGACTCGTCGCTGCGCATGATCCTCACCACCGCGCCGGGCGAACGGGTGATGCGCCCGTTCTTCGGCTGTCGCATCTGGGAGCTCCTGTTCGAGCCGATCAACGCCAACACGATGGGCTTGATGCGCGAAGCCGTTCGCGAAGCGGTGGGCCGGTGGGAGCCGCGCGTCACGCTCGAAGACGTGCGCATCGACCCCGACGAGCGCGAGCACGGCCGGGTGCTGATCCATCTCGACTACACGGTCCGGGCCACCAACGATCGGCGCAACCTCGTGTATCCGTTCTACGTCATCCCCCGCGAACACGAAGAGGAACTGCCGTGAGCCTGCCGGTCACCAATCTCGACGACCGACGGTTCCAGGACCTCGTCGACGAGGCCAAGCGGATGATTCCGCAGCTCTGCCCGGAGTGGACCAACCACAACCTGTCCGACCCGGGCGTGGCCCTGATCGAGCTGTTCGCCTGGATGACCGAGTCGATGCTGTTCCGGCTCAACCAGGTTCCTGACACGTTCTACACACGGATGCTCAACCTGCTCGGGTTCGAGCCGTACCCCGTGTCGGCCGCCCAGGCGGACCTCACGTTCTGGGGCACCGCCGACGAGAACCGCACCATCGTCGTCCCACGCGGCACGCAGGTGTCGACGGTGGGCACGATCGGCGACACGCTCGTGTTCACGACACTCACGGACGCGGTGGCCGTGGCCCCCAACCTGATCGCCGCACTCACCGCGGATGGCGACCAGTACACCGACGTGTCGAGCGACTTGGCGCTGTCGCTCAGCCCGATCACCGTGTTCCCGGGCACGCCGATGGCACCCGGCGACGCGTTCTATCTCGGCTTCGAGCACTCGCTCGCCCACAATGTGGTGCGGCTCGCGATCGAGGCCCGCGCCGAAGGCATCGGCGTCGTGCCCGACCGCCCACCGCTCGTGTGGGAGGCCTGGCAGGGCGAGGGTTGGGCGCCGGCCACCGTGCCGATCCACCCGACGTCGGGCCTGCCGTGGGATACCACCGGGGGCCTCAACCGCGACGGCGACCTGGTGCTGATGATCCCCGCCGCCCACGAGCCGCTCACGCTCGGCGGCGTGCGCGCCCACTGGTTGCGGGCGCGTCTGCTGCCGTCGGGCCCCGACCGACCCGCCTACCGGAGCTCGCCGCAGC
>JAEZFY010000069.1 GCA_023417265.1 Actinomycetes bacterium
GCCTCGGGCTCCGGCTCGTGCCGGTCGCCAGCCTGGCCGAGGCGATCGCCGAGGCCGGGCTGCAGCGCTGATCGGGCCGGCCCAGGCGCGCAACCAGCCGCGTCACGTACACTCGGAACATGGCGAACCGGTACGGCTCGGCGAACGAGACGATGCGCAATGCGCTCGCTCAGGTCGCCCCCGGAACGCCCCTCCGTGAGGGCATCGACCGGATCGTACGTTCGAAGGCCGGGGCGCTGCTGGTGTGCTCCGACGCTCCCGAGGTGTTGGCCATCTGCTCGGGCGGGTTCTTGGTCGACGCCCCGTACAGCCCGCAGCGCCTGAGCGAGCTCGCCAAGATGGACGGGGCGATCGTGATCTCCACCGACGGCAGCCGGATCGCCCGCGCCAACGTGCACCTCGTGCCCGATCCCACCGTGCCCACCAGCGAGACCGGCACCCGGCACCGCACCGCCGAGCGGGTCGCCCGCTCGATCGACGTGCCGGTGATCTCGGCGTCCGAGGAGATGGGCGTGATCAACGTCTATGCCGGCGGCACCAAGCGTCAGCTGCAGGTCGTCAGCGTGCTGCTCGACCGGGCCAACCAGGCCCTGCAGACGCTCGAGCGCTACAAGGCCCGCCTCGACGACGCACTCGAGAACCTGACGGCGCTCGAGATCGAGGACGTCGTCACGGTCAAGGACGTCGTCACGGTCGTCCAGCGCGGCGAGATGGTGGCCCGGATCGCCGACGAGATCGAGACGATGATCATCGAGCTCGGCATCGACGCCCGTCTCCTGCGGCTGCAGCTCGACGAGATGTACAACGAAATCGACGACGAGCTCGACCTCGTCGTGGCCGACTACCTGCCACCGCACCGCAACGTCGACGACACGCTCGACGAGATGGCCCGCCTGCGCGACGACGACGTGCTCAACGCCCGCGTGGCACTCAAGACGCTCCACCTCGGTGATGCCGAGCTCACCGACGAGATCGCCCCCAAGGGCTTGCGCCTGCTGCGCCGGGTGCAGTCGCTGCCGCCCGATCTGGCGATCCGCATCGCCAACAACTTCGGTGGGTTGGCGCGCCTGCAGCGGGTCACCGTCGAAGAGTTGATGGACGTCGAAGGTGTCGACGAAGACACCGCCCGCGAGGTCAAGCAGACCCTCGCAAGGGTCACCGAGGACACCATCCTCGGCCAGTACCACTGACCCGTTCAGGCCTCGAACTGGACCGCCGCGCGCTCGGCGACCCGACCGGTCACCAGTTCGGCGATGAACGCCTGATGGTGCGGGTGGTCGCGGTAGGCGATGTAGCCGTCAGCGTCGTCGAACTCACCGACCACGACGTAGTCGTAGTTGCCCTGGTTGACGCCGGCGTCCGAGCCGTGCCGGTACCTGCGGATGGTGTCGACGTGGTCGGGCATCGCGTCGAGCCCGGCACGCACCTTGGCGACGTGGTCGGCGTCGACGTCGTCATTCCAGCGGAACATCACGCAATGGTGGAAAGCCATCCGCGCACGGTACCGCGTGCGGGTGCGGGCGGGCGTGGCCGCCCACCCGCACCCACTGCGCTCAGACGAGCAGCCAGGCGCCGAGGAACCTGCGCAACCGCAGTGTCTCGGAACCGCTCGACGATCCGGCGGTGAGCGACACCGTCGTCGACGTGGAGTAGCCCGGCGCCGACTTGAACTGGGCCAGCAGCGCCCACTGGCCCGTCGACGTGTTCCGAACGAGCACCAGCGTTCCGGCACCCGTGGATACGGTGGAGGTGCACGCCCCACCCGCCGCGCGGCTCGTCGGTGTTCCGGCGATCGTTCGGTTGGCGACCGTGAACTGGATCGGTGCACCGCACGGGACGTTCCCGCTGAGAACGCCGCTGGCGATCACGGTCTTACCGGTGCCGAGGAATCCGGTGACGTCGAACACGACCGGGATCGGGCGGTCGACGCCGACGACGAGGGTGTTGCTGGCCTCGCTCGGGTTGCCGGTGGCATCGGTCGCGGAGCCCGCTGGCACGCTGATCGAGACGTCACCGGACGAGCCGGTCGGCACGCTGAGTGTGACCGTGTAGGAATTGCCCGAGCCGCTGATCGCCGTTGCGGTGACCCCGGCGACGCCGGACACGATGACGTCGCTGGCGACGTCATCGAAGCCGCTCACATCCTCCGAGAACTGCACCGTGACGTCGAACGTCGCCGCCGTCACCGGATCCGGCCCCGGGTAAGAGACGCTCGCCGTCGGGTTGACCGAGTCGAGCGCAATCCCGACCACCGCCGGGTCGTGGTCGGAGGTGCGGAACTGGTCGGGCGCGTACCAGAGCGTCGCTTGGTTGGCCGTCTGGAAGTCGTCGTTGTAGTCCATCAACGGCAGCTCGTCGGCGTTGATGTGGTAGTCGGCTGCGCCGGTCACCTGAGCCGCCAGCGACGGTGAGGCGATCGCGTAGTCGAGCGTGCCCCACTGCCCGTCGAAGACGTACGAGTGAGCACCCGGGTCGTAGGCCTGCACGAGATCGACGTATCCGGCCCCGAGCATCGTCTGGATCGGCGACTCCATCGCGTACGAGTTCAGGTCACCGAAGACCAAGACGTCGTCGTCGGTGACGCCGGTCGGGTGCGTGGCGAGCCACTCGAGCATCACCTCGGCGGCCGCGGTGCGGGCCGCGTTCCAGCAGCTCGCCCCGTCACCAGCATCGTTGTTGCCCGTGAACAGCGGGTTGCCGGCCGCCGGGCAGCTGCCCTTCGACTTCCAGTGGTTGACGACGACCGTGAGTTGCTCGCCGGTGGCCAGCTCCTCGAACGAGGCCGCCAACGACGGGCGGTGCAACGTGTCGTTGAACTCGGACGAGACCTCCGAGTCGAGGATCGCGGTGCCGAGCAGACCGACCACATCTGTGCGGTAGGTGATCCCGACCTTGATGACGTCGGTGCCGATCGTGCCGTCGTAGGCCGAGGCCCACACGTCGGCGCCGGCGGCGACGTTGAGGCTGGCGACGATCGGTGCCAGCGGGTCGACGCCGGTCGTGTTCTCCAGCTCGGCGAAGCCGTACACGTGGGCGTCGATGTCGACCAACGCCGAGACCAGCTTGGCGTGCTGGCGCTGGTACTCGACCGCGTCGTTGGCGCCACGGCAGTTGCGGTCCTCCGGCAGCGTCTGGGGGGTGCCGCAGTTGGGTCCGGAACCGAGCGTGACGAAGTAGTTCAGCACGTTGAACCCGACCACTTGCAGGCTGCCGCCCACGTCGGGCGGGTCGACCGGGCGCGGGTTGGCGGTGGTGAAGTCGAACGCCGGCACGGCATCGGTGGTCGGCGGGCGCAGGCGGTACTTGTTGCCGGACGACGAGTTACCTGACCACGTGTAGGTGAGCACGCCGGTCGCACCGCTGATCGTGTCGCCGCCGCGCAACGGATTCGCCGGCACGTCACCATGCCCTGCTGAGATCAACTCACCGTTGACGAACATCGCCAACGGGTCGGCGTTCTGGTTGTTGATGCCGTCGTCGAGGACGAGCTTCGTGAGGTTGTTGGCGGCCTGCATGTCGATCGCGGCCTCGCCGGGAGCGACCACCGAGGTCGGCTGCGGGAGATGGTCGACGCTCGAAACGATGACTTCGCCGAAGCGGGCGGTCTGGAAGTACTCGGTGACGTACATCGTTTGCGGAACGGTGACCAACATCCCCTCGTACGCCTCGGGGGCGTCGGCGTCGGGCCAGGGCAACGTGATCGGCGCCGGTTCGACCGAGTAGCCGCTGCCGTCGACGCGGATGTCGAATGCGGTGAGCTGGGTCTGCCCCTGGTTCTCACCGACGCGGCCGACCACCGTGACGAGATCGCCGAGGTCGACGTCGTCGGTGTCCGGGAGCGTGTTGTTGAAGACGAACAGTCCTTCCGACGTGGCGTCATCGCCGTCCCCGGTGACGGACTGCACGTAGAACCCACGCAAGGTGGGCGTGCCGGGGCCCTCGTAATCACCGACTACGACACCTTGCACTTGGACGATCTCGTTGGGAATCGGAGTCGCCGCACCCGGTCCTTGGACGGCGCTGATCGGCGTCGCCGGAGGTGAGGTCACCGTGATCGTGAAGTCTTCGGTATCGGTCACGGCGGGCGTGGCCGAGTCGGTGACCGTGACCGTGACGAGTGTCGAACCCGCCTCGGTCGGTGTACCGGTGATCTGCGCACCGTCGAAGGCGAGACCCGGCGGTAGTTCGTCGACGTCGACGTCGAATGTGTAGGGCGGCGTGCCACCGGTCGCCGAGAGAACAATCGGCGCAATTTCGAAGCCGACGTTGGCGATCTGGTCGCCCGGATCGCCGGCGACGAGCTCCGCCGCGCCGGTACCGAACTCCTGGCCGGCGTTCAAGGTTCCCGGGCTGCCAGCGGCCGGCGCTTGCCACGAGAAGTCCTCGTACACCGTGCCGGTGCCCGTGAGCTGGAGGGTCAGCCCGATGGCTTCATTCCCAGCTTGCGAGACACCGATGTCGACGCTGGTCATAGCGTCGGCGGGGCCACCGACGGCGCTAACGGTGCCCTCGTACGAGAGAAACTGCACCACCGAGCCCAGGTTGTCGACGAGCGCGATTGCGTCCGGTGCACCATTCTGGATGCCGTTGTCAGGGTACGTGAGCGCGACCGCGCCAAACCCGGAGCCCTCGTCGGGGATTGTGCCGGTCAGCGGATCGCTGTCATACACCGTTCCGTTGCTCCCGTTGTACAACACGATCTGCCAACCACCGAGATCGGTACCGGCAGGCCCGGCTACCTCGATCATCTCGCCGGTGTCCGTGCCGGCGTTGTCGTAGTGGATCTCGTTGATGAACACGGGAACCGCGGCGTGGGCCACACCGACCGGAGCGGCGGCCACCACGACCGACGTTCCAGTGGCGGCGACGGCCACCGCAACCAGAGCACGCAAACGCTTCAAGAGGACTCCTCAGATGGGGTAGGACGTTCACCGAACTTCCCACCATGTCGACTCGCCCGCCGAGGAGAGCGACAGTAGCGCAGCCGGCAAACGCTGTGAACCGGACCGTCGAGACTTCGCCGGACGTTTACGCAGGCGTCAGGTGCCGAGGAGTTCGGCGCGGAGTTCGATCAGTTTCGGGCTCGGTTCGCCGTCGCTCCACGGGTCGGCGACCAGCGTGCGCGAGTAGCTCTCCCACTCCTGGCGCACGCCGGCGTGATCGCCGGCTCGGGCGTGGGCACGCATCCGTAGGCCGATCAGCTCCTCATGGCCCGGAAGCACGCGTAGGCCGCGGTCGGTGGCGGCGAACACGCCTTCGACGTCGCCGACGGAGAGACACTGCGCGGCGAGTTCCGACGCGGCCGAGGTCGCCAACACCACGAGGCTGGACGTGATGCCTTCCGGATCTGGCCACAGATACGAGGTGCCTTCGAACGGCATGCCGGCGAGCAGATCGACCGCCGGCCGGAGCAGCGCGATCGCCTCCGCAGGGGCGGCGAGCCGCGCTGCGGCGAGGGCTGCACGGATCAGGTCGGCGTCGGTGCGCACCAGCTCGTGGAGTGGGAGGTCTTCGGTCATCGTGCGGCCGACCCACTCCGCTCCGTCGGGGGGTGGGACCGCGCGAGCCAGCGCGCGACGCGCCTCGGAGACGACGTTGGCGAACGTCGCGTCGCGGACGTCGGACTCCCACAGCGCCGTCCGCGCAAGCGTGCGCGTCGAGCGCTCGCGGTGGGTTGCCAACCAGGCGATCAACTCACGGGTCTTCGATCGCTCGAAGGCCACGACGTCGCCGTCGCCGGTCTCGATGCGGACTGGGCCGATCAGGCGGACGAGCAACGCGTGCGGCGTCGGCGCCACGACCGGCGTGGCAGCCTCGGCGAGCTCTTCGGCCGCTGTGGCGGGAGCCGGCTCAGGAACGTCGAGCAGTTCGCTCACGGCGGCAACCTCGGCGGGCGCCAATCCGATCGGTGTGACGCGGATGCTCGCTGGCCGGAGCAGCCATGCGTCGCCGTCCGGAGCGAGCACGCTCGACGGTCCGACGATCGGGGCGGCCGACACGATCGCCACGCCGGCGGGCACGAACGGGATCGTCGCAGCTCCGGCGCCGCTACCCACCAGCACCACGGCGGGTTCCCAGGTCTCGCCACCCGTCGCCCGGGCCCGCAACTCGAAGGTCTCCGTGCCGGCGGTGACCGTGGACCCGACCGCGTCGACTGCAGCGGCCATGGCGTCGGGCACGTCGTCGACCGCGGTGTGGAGCCGGTGCCCACAGAAGGCTGCGTCGGGGACGGCGACACCGATCAGGGTCGTGACCTCGGCGAGGACCGACGTCGCCAGGGTCGTCGCCACCGCGGCGACCACCGCGTCGGCCTCGGCGGGCGGTGCGTCGACCTGCAGCGCGCCGAGCGCCTCGAGGTCGACGTAGACCTCGCTGGCACCGTCGCAGCCGAGCTGCACCAGGGCGGGCGTCGGGGCGGCGACCTTGCGCGCCTCAGGGGCGAGCAGCTCGATCGGCACCGACGCAGGCAGCGTCCACCAGGCCCCGCTCCCCTCCCACGGGGGCGGCAGATCGACCGGCCCGGTGGCGACCAACTCGATCGTCCCGTCGGGCGCCACGATCGCCGCCAGCGTGCGCCGCCCGTATCGGATCAATTGCAGTGCGGTGGCGCGAACGGCGAGGTCGACCCGGGCGAAGCGTTCGCCGGTTCCGATCGTTCGCAGCGCCCGCTCCGTCGCCCCGGCCCCCCGCGCGCCCGGGACCGGCCCGGCGGCGGGGGGCGC